>JBDRUL010000040.1:0-8027 GCA_039801305.1 Caldifarciminota bacterium
GCCAGGATGGGAAAGACCGTCAGGAAAGTAGAAGATATCTTTACCGTACTCGTACTGTGAACGTGTGTAGGGGTTGCTAGGGATGTCCACGGGGATCCAGGTGGCTGCGTCGGAATCGTCCTCGATTGCAGGAAACGAGCCGCTTGAGTCTGCCCAAGCATCAAGTGACTCCTTGAGCAAATGCATGGCGTATTTTAGTTGTTCTTGTCTGCGGATTTCGGCTGTTCGGAAGGCGAAAGGGACGAGAAACACGGGTGTCGTTATCAGGGTGCCGAGCAGACCCAAAACAATGCCGGTTAGACCCAATCCCATGCCAGGAACCCGTTTCCTGAGGACTATTGCGCCCGAGACTACCGCCAGAAGTCCCGTCAGTGCACCGGCTGGAAACACTCCGAGAATTCCCAGCACGAGGCTGACGACTGACAGCGGCGACGGAGGCTGTTTAGGCTCAGACCTACTATGCTTTCCTTGTTCAACATAGGCTTCGGAATGAGGGAGCGGAGCCCCACAGCTTTGGCAGAATCTGAAGTCCCGTTCGGTTATGAAGCCGCATTTCGGACAGGCGATGCTTTGTCTTTCGCCTTCGATGCTGGTCACTGGGGCATCCTATATGGCGGCCGGTCGCTTGTCAATAGTACAGAGGGGCGTACTTTACAGGTGACGAGTACAGGGTATGATAAACAATGAGTAAGACAAAGTTGAATGCGGTCCTCGTGCTTATGGGGAGTGGGAGTGACCATTCCGTGATGGCTGAGGCGGAAAAGGTGCTCGAGGAGTTCGGAGTGTCGTTTGAGACTCAGGTTGTTTCGGCGCCCCGCGACCCGGTGAGATGTCAGCAGGTGGCAGCCGGCGCAGCGGCAAGAGGTGTAAGAGTGATAATAGCCGGTGCAGGCAAGGCGGCGCACTTGGCGGGAGTTGTCGCCAGTCATACACTCCTTCCTGTGATCGGAGTACCGCTGGATGCGGGGATGGGTGGCTTGGATGCTCTACTATCGACTGTGCAGATGCCGGCTGGTGTACCGGTTGCATGCATGGCAGTTGGAAAGTCGGGAGCGGTCAATGCCGCGCTGTTGGCTGTGGAGATACTTGCTTTGAACGATACCAGGTTAAGGCGTCGACTCGAGTCTTATCGTCATAAGATTGCAGCTGAAACGCTCGAAAAATCCCGGGCGATTCAACGGGTAAAGTAGGTATCGCACAGTGTACGGCAGGACTTCAACAGTAACGAACACAGATCTGCCCGCACTAAGGTTGGTTGCCCGGGGTAAGGTGAGGGACATTTATGAGTTGGGTGATAACCTGCTGATAGTTAGTACCGACCGGCTGTCAACATTCGATGTCGTGTTGGCGGATGGCATTCCTGATAAGGGGCGCGTGCTCAACCTTCTTTCTTTCTTCTGGTTTCGCCGGTTTGGCAGGCTGGTTCCAAACCATATGATTGGGATAGAGCTGAAAGGTCTGCCTCAGGAGCTGCAGAACTACCGCCAGATGCTTGAGGGCAGGTCGATGATTGTTCGCCGCGCAAAACCTTTGCCGGTTGAGTGTGTAGTACGGGGATATCTGGCAGGGAGTGCCTGGGCAGAATACCAGAGAGACGGTCGGATTGCGGGACTACAGCTACCGTCTGGGCTGGAGCAGGCGGCAAGACTTCCTGAACCTGTATTCACTCCAGCAACAAAGGCGACTACCGGTCATGATGAGAATATCAGTTTTGAACATATGGTAGGGCTGGTGGGCGAAGATGTTGCGCACAAGATTCGACGCATTTCACTAGATCTCTACACGAACGCTGCGGCATATGCTCTTGAACGGGGAATAATCATTGCAGATACGAAATTCGAATTCGGCATGATAGATAACAAACTGGTTCTGATCGATGAAGTCTTGACTCCGGACTCTTCGCGGTTCTGGTCAGCTGCAGAGTACCGCCCCGGGATGTCACCCCCAAGCTTCGATAAGCAGTTTGTCCGCGATTGGTTGGTGAGTCAGCGCTGGAACAAACAGCCACCGGTTCCCCGTCTGCCAGCAGAGGTCATTGCCGGGACAGCGGCAAGATACCGTGAAGCCTACCGAATGCTGACTGGTAATGAACTGCCGTAGATGCTCGTTTCTGAATTCGAGTTTGACCTGCCCCGAGAGCTAATAGCACAGCATCCGGTTGAGCCGCGGGACGCGTCCCGGTTGCTTGTTCTTGAACGCTGGACCGGCAATATTGCTGACCGGCGGTTCAACGAGATCGTGGACTACCTTCACGCTGGCGATCTACTGGTACTTAACAACACGCGCGTAGTCCCGGCAAGAATTTTCGGCGTGACAACGAGCGGTGGCAGGATAGAGCTGCTTCTACTGCGTCGTCTGGATTGCACAAGCTGGGAAGTTCTGGCAAGGCCAGCTCGGAAAGTCAAGACAGGAAGCACGTTCGTAGTCGGTTCTCACCGGGTGTTCGTGGAAGAACTGAGGAACGATGGGATCAGGATTATCAGATTTGAACCGGCTGAAGGTGTCGAGTCGCTCCTTGAGCGATCAGGTGAGTTAGCGCTCCCACCCTATATTTCCGAGCCTTGTTCTGATCCTGGCCGTTACCAGACAGTATATGCGGAGCGTCCCGGAGCGGTAGCAGCGCCTACCGCAGGTCTGCATTTTACCAGTGACCTGCTGGAGAGAATCCGGGAACTGGGCGTTGAGCTAGCCTTTGTGACGTTGCATGCTGGGCTGGGGACATTCCGACCGGTTGTTGCCACAAGTGTAGAAGGACACAGCATGCAGCCTGAAGAGTTTGAACTTGGCGAGGAGGCTGCTGCTTCAGTGAATCGGGCGCTGAGTGACGGGCGGCGGGTGATCTGCGTAGGTACCACAACAGTGCGGGTTCTGGAAGGGCAGGCACGGCGCAACGGCAGTGGTTGGCAGGTTGAGCCCGGGAGGGGGGAGACCAGCCTTTACATTTACCCCGGATACGAGTGGAAGGTGTGCGGAGCTCTTGTGACCAATTTCCATCTTCCCCGGTCGACGTTGCTCATGCTTGTGGCTGCATACGCTGGTCTTGACCGGGTGCTCGCTGCATATCGGCATGCGATTGAGCAGCGCTATCGTTTTTACAGCTTTGGTGATGCGATGCTGATCATTTAGCAATGGAGCCACTCAAACTAGCGGAGGTTGTTCAGGCTGCCAAGAGTCGTGTTATCCGCGGTGTTGACGAATGCTTCACGGGAGTGACCATCGATTCTCGCAAAGTCAGACCCGGAGACCTTTTTGTTGCAATAGAGGGTAAAAGGTTGGACGGTCACCGGTTTGTGAGGGAAGCTCTGGCGGCCGGTGCGGCAGGCGTCGTTATCAGTGATGAGCGAGTTGCGCCTGAGCAGGGGGCTGTTCTGTTGGTTACTGATACGCGAAGGGCTCTGCTGGACATCGCCGGATTCTATCGCTCGCGTTACAACATAAGGACTGCGGCAGTTACCGGTAGCAATGGCAAGACTACTACTAAGGAGATGCTTGGAGCGATGCTCAGTACGCGCTGGCAGACAGTAGTGCCAGAAGGTAGCTACAACAACGATATCGGGGTACCTTTGACGTTGTTGCGTCTGAATGCCGAGATTGAGGCTGCGGTGTTTGAGCTGGAGATGAACGAGCCGGGCGGGACTTTGCGGCTGGCAAAGGCATGCAGGCCCCAGCTCGGCATCATCACCAATATCGGCGATACACATCTGGAGTGGATGGGCGATCGTCACGGTGTCGCAGCCGAGAAGGCAGAGCTGCTGCAGGCGTTGCCATCGGATGGTGTGGCGGTTCTCAATACCGACGATGATATGGTGATGGAGCTTGGTCGGAAGTGCTGGCGCGGAGAGATTGTGACATTTGGCTTCGGTACGGCCGACTTTCAAGCGGTGGCGGTGAAAGATCTTGGGTTTAAGGGCATGAGTTTTCAGCTTGCCAGTGGCGAAGTGGTCAGTCTTCCTGTTCCCGGTAGACACAATGTTGCAAATTGTCTGGCGGCATTGGCAGCGGCACAGAGGATGGGAGTGGAGTTGACAGCAGCAATAGAAGCAGTGCGAGATTTCAAGTTGCCGCCGATGCGACTGAGAGTTGTGCGGCTTAACCGGGTGGTACTCATAGACGACAGCTACAATGCCAATCCGCAGTCGGTGCAGGCAGCACTCGGGGTGTTGCGCGATAACGCTGAGCCCGGTAGCAGAGTGGCGTTGCTGGGTGCTATGCTTGAGCTTGGGCATCGTTCAAGGGAATTGCATGAGTCTGTTGGCAGGCAGGCGGCAGAGATTGTCGACAGACTGATAACAGTTGGCCATGAGGCGCTGGCCATTGGAAATGCAGCGTGCGACGCCGGTATGAGCAGGACAAGGGTGATCCACTGTGAATCAGCAGCGGTTGCGGCTGATGTTGTGTTTGACTTCCTTCGCGATGGGGATACTATTCTTGTCAAGGGTTCGCGTGCAGTAGGTCTCGAACAGATAAGTCAAAGGATAATAGAGCACTATGAAACAAATACCAGTAAGGTTCACTGATACTACTCTGCGTGACGGACATCAGTCGCTCTGGGCGACACGGATGCGCCTTGAGGACATGATGCCGGTTCTTGAGAATATCGATCGGGTCGGGTACTGGTCTCTTGAAATGTGGGGTGGAGCAACGTTCGATGTCTGCCTGCGGTATCTGAACGAAGATCCGTGGGAACGGCTGAGCGAAATTCGCAGGGTAGTGAAGAATACAAAGCTGCAGATGCTTCTGCGCGGGCAGAACGTGGTAGGCTATCGCAACTATCCTGACGATGTGCTGGAGGCTTTCATCGCCGAGACCGCGGAGCGGGGAATGGATATCTTCAGGGTGTTTGATGCACTGAACGATCCCCGCAATCTGGAGAAGGCGATAGAGTATGTGAAGAAATTTGGCCGTCACGCGCAAGGGACGCTGTGCTATGCGATCAGTCCGGTACATACTGTCGATTACTATGTTGCACGAGCAAAAGAGCAAAGGGATATGGGGATTGATTCAGTTGCCATCAAGGATATGGCCGGAATCCTGTCTCCAGTGGTGGCTTATGAGCTGGTAAGCGCACTTAAGAAGGAGGTTGGACTGCCGGTACAGGTTCACTGTCACGCCTCGAGCGGGATGGCAGTGGCGGCATACCTGAAGGCGATAGAAGCCGGAGCAGAAAGAATCGATACAGCTTCGGCACCGCTGTCGTTCCTGACTTCACAACCCGCCGTGGAGACCATGGTTGCCTGTCTGGCTGGAACTGGATGGGATCCAGGGCTGAACATGTCAGAGCTTGAGGTGATTGAACACCACTTTGAGGTGGTGGGAGCAGGTCGCTGTGTCAGCGGAACGAAGGTTGTTGATTCTATGGTCATCGCTCACCAGATACCGGGTGGGATGGTCTCAAACCTGCTCGCACAGCTTAAAGAGCAGAAGGCGGAGCATCGGCTGCCAGAGGTTCTAGCAGAAGTTCCCCGCGTCAGGGAAGACCTTGGTTATCCCCCGCTGGTGACCCCTACATCACAAATAGTCGGGGTACAGGCGGTCATGAACGTTCTCTCGGGGGAACGGTACAAGCTGGTGCCCAAAGAGGTCAAGGACTATGTCAGGGGTCTGTATGGACGTCCGCCAGCACCGATACGCGAGGCTGTTGCGCAGAAGATTCTCGGCGACGAGAAACCAATGAAGGGTAGGCCGGCTGACCGGCTCGAACCGGGTATGCCCAAGGCAAGAAAGGAGCTAGCCAAGGAGTTTGTGGAGAAGGATGCCGATTACATTTCGTACGCTATTTTCCCCGAAGTATCCCTGAAGTTCTTCCAGTGGCGAAAGAACCCTGCCAGACCTGAGCCAGCCAGGGTTGAGGAGCCGGCTGCAGCCCCAAAGAGACCCGAGCCGAAACCCATCGCAGTTGCTGAAGACCCGGTGTTACGCCGACTGCGCGGACTGATGGAGCTGGCGAGTGGCCACAGTGTGACCGCGCTGGAATGGGAGCATGGTGATGAGAAGGTGAAGATTAGACGGGGGACGTCGCTCCCGACAGCTAAGACACCAGTACTGCAGGAAATTCCGGCGGTTGCTCCTGAGTCTGCGGTTCAGTCAGCGCCCCAAGTATCTGAACCCTCGCCTCCTTCCTCGATATCTAACCCGTCAACCGGACATAAGGAGACTTCGCCGACGTCTTCCGGAGTAAAGACTGAACAAGTTACTTCACCCATGGTCGGAACATTTTATTCCCGCCCAAGGCCCGAGGCACAGCCTTTTGTGGAACCCGGGGACATCGTTGAACCAGGGCAGACATTCTGCGTGGTTGAGGCGATGAAGCTGATGAATGAGATACAGGCTGAGAAGAAGTGCCGCGTGCTCGAGATTCTGGTGCGGGATGGCGAGTCAGTAGAGTACGGTCAACCTCTCTTGGTGATAGAGCCCCTGTAGTTTGTTCATCCTGAACGGTACTTATGCAGAGACAGTAGGTCTGTCCCGGTCTGTGTTTCACTGGTTTTCTACGAGAGTGTGTCACTTGGCCTCCCGCCAGCCTTGTGGTTTTTTGGCAGACAGCGGATCAGGAGTTGGGGCTATTGATGTAACAGATTTATCTACTAGGTGTTACAATAGCATGACTGCTCTGGATAAGTCAGTGACTTGGGGGAATTGGTGATTGAACTGAGGGGTCACTGGGGGAGTGACTCCCCGAGTCCCATGGATAATGCATACCATCGCCGTCTTTGCTTTTTCATCGTGTTCTAACTTACTACGAGGCAGTAGGTTAGGTCACGGACTGGGTTTTTGAATGCCGACTGGGGATAAACGATGTGCATCAAGTTAGTAGTTACTCTGGTATTCTTTTTCTGTAGCGGTCTACACTGTAGGTCCAGTTTGCAATCTAGAATCGGGAGACTCCTGCCGGTTATCTAACATATTGATTCCCTATGATTAAGGAAAGGAAAGGTCCAGTCAGCGAGATGCGGGCTAGACTTCTTGAGCTCGAGCAGCAGGCCACGAAGTTCCGGGAGGAGTATTTGCGCGCACTCGCAGACTTCGACAACTTTAGGAAGCGGGTGGAGCGTGACCTGGTGCAGACACGGCGGCTGGCGGTCGATGAGTTGATAGCCGAACTGCTGACCGTCCTCGATAACTTCGAGCGTGCCCTCGCTGCAGCAGCAGGAAACCAGGAGATGAGACAAGTCATGCCCGACACGTCATCTCCCTTCCAGAAGGGTATTGAGATGATACACCGTCAGTTGTGCGACGTACTCGCCAAGTACGGGCTTCAACGCTACAGCTGTCTGGGCGAGGTGTTTGACCCCCGTCGGGCAGAGGCGATAGGCTTTGTGGAAACTGACGATCACTGTCCGGATACCGTGGTCCAAGAACTGTGTGCGGGCTATGAGTGTTCTGGAAGGATACTTCGTCCGGCGCGGGTAATGGTGGCGAGGCCCAAGAGGACAGAGAGCAACCAGACAGCAGAGTCTGCCTCTGATGTCAGGAATCATGGGAACACAGGTTGAGTCTAATAGCTGTGGGCAGTCTACTGTTTGTAGGGCTGCAGCCCGTTGTGATATTTGTAATAGTATATCTAAGACCATGAATTGTGGAGGAAACCGATGTCAAAGGTTATCGGCATAGATTTGGGAACTACGTTCTCTTGCGTAGCTGTTATGGAGCGTGGCCAGCCGGTGGTAATTCCCAACCCTGAGGGTGGTAGGACAACACCGTCGGTGGTCGCGCTGGGTAAGGAGCGTCTGGTGGGAACGTTGGCCAAACGCCAGGCCGTTATCAATCCGGAGTCTACAATATACTCGATAAAGCGCTTCATGGGCAGGCGCTACTCTGAGGCACTTGAAGAGGCCAAGCGTGTGCCGTTCCGAGTAGTCGAGAGTGCAAATGGCGATGCCTGGGTCGAGGTTGAGGGGAAAAGACTGTCGCCACCAGAAGTTTCGGCGATGATCCTTCAGTATCTGAAGAAAGCGGCCGAAGCATATTTGGGTGAGGCGGTAACCAAGGCGGTCATAACTGTCCCGGCATACTTCAACGACTCGCAG
>JBDRUL010000041.1:0-8004 GCA_039801305.1 Caldifarciminota bacterium
TTTCCAAACTGCTGGGAATAAACACGATGCGGCGCAACCTCAGACTGGGAATCGGCCGTGGCAGAGGCAGCAACTCTTCAACCTCGACGCGGTAGTACAAGTCCTCTGCCCTCGGATGGCTGGCTTCGTCCGGCAGCAGCTCGATGCGGCGTTTTCTGCTCACCCTTTTCACTTTCGCATAGTAGTTCACCGCCCAACGCTCGGCACCAAATATGCCCGTCTGGTAGAAAGCCAGATAGCGGAACTGTTTCAATTCTGCCGGTGCAGTCCGAACAGGAATCCGATACCAGTGTTGGGTCAACAGGATATTCCAATCCCGGTGCCGGTTGACCACTGCGACAAGTGCCGGTGTTTCTCTACCGTACAGATGCACGCGGCGGTGCGTCCTTCGTCCGGCTGGCACGTCCCATTCTAGCGGTAGAGGGCAGCCGGTCAAACCGCTCACGCCAATAAGCAGTCTTTAGGCCTTGCCTTCGACTCCAAACACAATAGAATAAGCTTTCCTTTATCAAATGGAGGCTAATTGAGAAATCTCACTTTCACTGCGGTGCTCGTACCCGCTCTCCTTTTTGCCGGGACTATCGTCCATGATATCCGGTTCGACCCGGCTGAACTACGAATCACAAGAATCACCGGTTTCGACCTGATTGAGCTTGCCAGTGGTTATTCGGTCACCGAACCGGGCAAACCCAGCCTTCCCCTGGTGAACATCACGCTGGCTGTTCCCGCCGACGCCCGGGTCACAGGAGTCACAGTGGAAACAGTCACTTCCGAAAAGATACCTGGAGTATACAAAGTAATGCCCGCTCAGCCCGCCGTGCCCATAGGCTATCCGCTGCCGCCGATGGCTCCCGGATTTCCTGAAATCTACTCCTCTGACAACCCCTGGCCCGACAAGCTGCTACAGCACTATGGCACCGGTTGTGCTGCCGGCTTCAGACTGGTCTCGGTTGTCCTATCACCGCTGCAGTATCAACCACAATCCGGGCAACTCTGGCTCAACACCCAGCTTCGGATAGTGGTAGACTTTGAACACACCGGTACCCATGCGGTTCTGACCCCGACTCAGCAGAAATTTGGCCTGATGGGTCTTGTCCCGCTGGTCGCCAATCCTGAAGATCTGACGAGATTCGCACCAGCTGCGATTGAGTCCGACCTGCCGGAAGTCACGCTGCTGGTAGTCACTGCCGACCATCTGGCCGGGTTGCTCAGACCATTTGTCGAATACAAGTCCAGTCGCGGATTCCGTGCCGAAATACGAACGGTCGAATGGGCGAACCGCAACTATACCGGTCGCGATATTCAGGAACGAGTTCGCAATATGATTCGCGACTTCTATGAACATCGCGGCACCTGCTTTGTTCTTCTTGCCGGAGACAACGCTGAGGTGCCCTGCCGTCGCATCCGCCTTAACATGGACGAAGAAGCAGACATCCCGACCGACCTGTACTACGCTGACCTCGACTACTCCTGGGACTCGAACCACAACAACCTCTTCGGCGAAATGGAAGACTCTGTCGATCTTTATGCTGATGTCCTTTTGGGACGAGTCAGCGTACAGAACTCAAGTGAAATCCAGACCTTTCTGGACAAGGTGACGAAATACGAAACAGACCCTGCCACCGACTATATCAGACGGTCGCTATTACCATCAGGCTGGCTATGGCGTTCGATCGGCTATCACGGCCGCTTCATGAACGACTCGATAGCCAATATTACCCCTTTGCCCTGGGTTGACCGGTCGATCATCAACCCTCCCGGCGCCACAGTTGTACGTGACTCCTTCGAGCACGGATTTGCCATCTTCAACCCGGCAGGACACGGTAACGCCGCCGGAGTCTACGACGAAAATGGCACGCCCATATACACGACTGGCGTTGCCGGAACTCAGCGCAATGACCGGCGTTTCACGATAACAACCTCTCTTGCCTGCAATCCGGGTGACTTCGAATCAGAAGACTGTCTCGCTGAGGTGACCCATAACTGCCCCAATGGCGGGTCTATAGGAGTAATGATGAACTCCCGTTACGGCTGGGGCACGCCGCCATCAATTGGACCCTCTGAGCTGCTCTGCATCAGATTCTACGACTTCATGCTGCGCCGGAACACCACCAACCTTGCCGCCTGCCATGATCGCTCGCGTGAGGTCTATGCCCTCTCTGCCCGCTACAGCACTCTCTGGCGCTGGTGCATGACTGAGTTCAACCTCTTCGGTGATCCGACCATCGATCTGTGGACAGACGTACCGGCTCGACTCACAGTCCAAGCGCCGGAATCAATAACCACTGGATCACAGACCATCCAGATCACGGTTCGAAGCGGCAGCACTCCGGTTCACAACTCACGGGTCTGCGCCTGGATGAAACCCGACCTCTGCGTAGTCGGCTTCACTGGTGCCAATGGTCAGGCTGAACTCAATATCCATCCTTGCACCACCGGGACATTGAAAGTAACCGCATCCGCTCACAGCTATCTCCCAGCCGCAGCTGACATCAAAGTGACCCCGGGTGCAGCTGAGCCACGTATCGTTCTTGCGCGGTTTGCGGTGAATGACGAAGGGTCATCCGAACCCAATGGCATCCTCGAGCCCGGCGAAACCGGCAGGATAACCCTCATCCTGCGCAACAGCGGCACTGCTCCGGCAACAGGCACAGCAATAGTCCTGAGACCGAACTCCCCTGGAATCCGTCTGCCTGACTCGGCTGCGGCACTCGGGACCATCATCCCGCGCGACTCTGCCACCACCTCTGATATCACTGTCACTGCCCTACCTGAAGCCCTGCCTGGCTCAAACCCGGAAATAGTGGGTATAGTCAGCTCTGGAGAAGGGTCTTGGGAGATACTCTTTGCCCTGAGCATTGGCTATCCTGGCCGCACAAGTGCTGACATAGACACAGGTACTTGCGCCCTGACTCTCACCGGCCGTGGCGTGCTCGGATTTGACACCGAAGGAACCAGATCAGGAAGGGGATTCAGATTCCCCAAAACCGACACGAGCTGCCTCAATTCCGCCAGCTTCTGCCTTGCCACCTCTGCCGGTTATGTTGTCGACCGGTTCTACAATCAGTCCCGTGGTTTTGATCGTGACTGGCGGCTTGTCGACAGCGTCCGTCAAGTCCTCCCCAGATGGGGCGAAGATCAGTTACTCCGCTCCGGCTTCTCTGACGCGGGGCATCCCCATGTTCGCAACGTCGTAGTCCAGCACTTCGGCCTGGGCTTTGCTGACTCCTGCCTTGCGGGTTGTGTTATCTTGATCTTCGATATCATCAACAACAATTCAGATGTCCTAGCTGGCGCACATGCCGGCATCATCGCCGATTTTGACATCAGGGCAACTGACCGCTTTCACGACGTTGCCCGCACAACTGCAGAGCTCCACACCGCCTATATGCGCAGCCTTACGGTGCCTAACCGTGTAGCGGGGATCAAGCTGATAGCTCCAACCGCTCCGGCGCATCTTGCCTGCATCGATCATGCGCGCTATGTCTATCCCGACACCGGTCTGAGCGAGCAGATGAAGTACCGTTTCCTGGCCGGTGAACTGGGCTCGACCAGCAGCGACCGACCGTTCAACTGGTCTGTCAGCGTAGCTACCGGTCCTTTCAACATCTCCCCGAACGGCGGCCGCCAGCGGGTTGCCCTCGCACTGGTGGCTGCAGAGGACTCCGTCTCCTACCATGACGCCTGCCGTGCCTGTCAGGACTGGTACGACGCCCACGTAGGCATCATGGACACTGCGGCCATGTACGCACGTCGGTCACCATACGCCACTCGTGTCATGCCCAACCCTTTCAGGCATGCGCTCTGCATCACTTGGCAGGAGCCTGCAAACGGTACGCCCGTCTCAATCCGGGCGTACAGCTCGGCTGGCCAGTTTCTTACCACCATCCATGAAGGTATTCCTGAACCGGAAATGAATTTCGTCTGGCGGCCTAGTAACTTGGCGACTGGTGTATATTTCATAAAAGTCGAAGGACGACATGGAATCGAGACCCACCGCGTAGTACTTTCTCGATAGACAGATACATTGGACATCTGCATCGCAAGCGCCACGATCTTATCTCTCTACCCTTCCGGTACTCCGCCAGCGAGTATCAGCATAGCCGCTGACACCCTATCTGCTCGCCAGCCCCACACAGATGACTTCTCCGACTATTATCCTTCGAGAGCAACGCTCCGTCAGGCTGACACCGATTCCGGCGCTTCCGACAGGAGATTCCCCAAGCAAAAGGACCTCCTGCCTGACTGCGCTTGTGGCGCAGATCAGCGCCAGCAGCCACAGTGCGACCAACCCTACCAAGTGCCTTGTGTTCAAGACGTTAGTCACGTCCGCCTCCTTTCTGCTCGTTTGAGGTCACTCACAACTGCTCCCGCTGTAGCAACCGCTCAGTCGCCCTGACGCGCGACCTGTAGTTCTTCACCGCTTCTTTGAAATTACTGGGCGGTACCAACGAAACCGGATCAAGCTTGGATAGACGAACGACCAGAAACCCGCTAACAAGCAATCCGCATACCATTAGGAACCCCATCACTCTGTTCATGCCGCTGTCTGTCATTTCTATCTCCTTTCTATGTTTCACACCAAGAGCTACTGCAATATGCGTTCCACAGAAGCCGTGAAGATGTAAACAACATAGTAATGGCACTTACGCCGATGGCCCGAAGCAGTAACCAACACCTGTCTCGCTGGATGAACCGGTCTGTCTCTAGATAACGGCGCTAGGGTCTTGAAATATTGTGCTTCTTGATAAGACGGTAGAATTGAGCCCTACTATATCCTGCTAGTTCCGCAGCCTTGGATATGTTCCAGTCAGCCTTAATCAAACAATCGACTATCATCACCTTCTCAAGCTCCGAGACAGCCCTGTCCTTTACCTTACGCCTTGAGGAACGGAAATCACCGGACTCCAGAAAAGATGCCTTCGGCAGACCCTCCTCTTCAGGGTTGATTCCACGGAACTCCGGCGGCAGATCGTGCAGTCCCAGCTCGCTCTCTTTGCACATCACAACCGCCCTCTCAATGACATTCTGAAGTTCTCGGATGTTTCCTGGCCAGCTGTGATTAACAAGAGCCTGC
The DNA here is from genome assembly GCA_039801305.1 of Caldifarciminota bacterium. GTDB lineage: Bacteria > Hydrothermota > Tepidihabitantia > Tepidihabitantales > Tepidihabitantaceae > JBDRUL01. The sequence continues at coordinate 5,078 of JBDRUL010000041.1, forward strand.
AAAGTCTCAGAACTCACCCCTCTTACCTGACGACCAAACTCCCTGGCAAACCTGTCGACGAAATGACGAACGAGCTCGGGAATATCTTCTCTTCTTTCTCGCAACGCTGGTAGTTCAATCTCCACACCATTCAGACGGTAGTACAGATCCCTTCTGAACAAACCCTTTTCCATCCGCTCCTCAAGATTCTGATTGGTCGCCGCAACCACGCGAACATCAACCGTTATTGTCTGGTCGCCTCCAACACGTTCGAAGCACTTTCCCTGAAGCACACGCAGAAGCTTGGCCTGCAGAGCTGGACTCATATCGCCTATCTCATCAAGGAAGATAGTGCCGCCATCCGCCAGCTCGAACTTGCCCTTGCGCGGTGACACACCCGTGGCCGCCCCTTTCGCTACGCCGAAGAACTCTGACTCAAGCAGCGTTTCTGGCATCGCTGCACAGTTCACAGCTACAAAAGGTCCTCTCGAACGAGAACCAGAATCGTGCAGCGCTCTCGCAATCAACTCCTTGCCCGTGCCACTCTCCCCGCGCATCAAGACCGGGATGGGCACGCTCGCCACTTTCGCAACTATCTCAAGAGCAGAAAGCACCTTCGGGCTGCGTCCCACAACGCCTCGGTACCTGAGACCGGCGACTAATCCGCTTCGGACGCCAGGCCGTCTTGACCTGGTAGCCAGCTCCATCACCTGTAAGGCAAGCAGGCTAGCCAGCCCCTGGAGCAACAGCGGTTGAACCGAAACCTTGGTCGGGGTAGCCCTCTCAAGACAAACCCAAGCAAGGGTCCCGCCATCAAACCGTACGGGAAAGCAGAGAGTTGTCTCTGAGACAACCGGGTATTCACCATCTGCGCGCAAATCGGAAACGGCCCCGAATTGTGGCTCACCGCAAACAGCCACCGGTCGCTTACCGACAACGATTGCACCACAGTCAAAACTCAGCCCGTCGCAGATGAGCCGCAGCGCCCGTTCAAGAAAAGATGACGGCTCAAGCCTGAGTGCGGCCAGACCAGCAACCGCTGCCAGCAGTGCAACATCCCCAGTCTCAGAAGATGTTGTCCTGAACAGCAGACGGCTCGCTTCGGCAATCTGACCAGCAACCCCCAATTCGCGAAAGATGCGTTCAGCCTCCCTAAGCTGCTCTCCCGATTCAGACACTCTGCCGGCATTTAACAGCAGCCTACCATACTGCAGTCTGATCCGGCCGAGGTCGTAAGGGACTTCAATTCTCTCAAAACTCTTCAGCGACTGCTGAAAAAAGGCCATAGCCGCATCGATATCATCTCTTTCTGCCGCAACCTGCCCCAGAACGCTGAGGACGCGTCCCACCTCGCAATGGACACCAGCTCGCTGTGCGACCTCAAGTGCTTTCTGAGCAGATGATTCTGCCTCAGCCAGCTCTCCCTTGGCTAGTGCCAGCTCAGCAATCACTCTGTGCAGAGCAGACTGCGTTGCCGAGTCTCCACAGCGCGGGCAACAGGCACTTCCTTCCTGCAATGTGCGTTCTGCAGCGGCAAGATCACCGCTGGCGTAGTACGCTGAAGCCAATCCCACAAGCCCCTCACACATGGCATCGAAGTCTGTTTCGCTACGGCGAGCTGCCTGCACTACCTTCGAGAAATATTCGACCGCCCTTTCTGGCCTGTCCCGACGCAAGAACATCTCCCCCAGAGCATTAGAAGCACGATGCAGGATACCGCTGAAGCCGTGCTTCTCAGCAATACCTACAGACCGAAACAGATATTCTGCCGCATCTTCCCAGTTACCCATCTGGACAAACACGCGTCCCATGTCGAGCAAGCCAGCCGCCTGCTCCAGTCGGTTCTGATTGTCAGGATCAATTCCAAGAGCCTCCTGACAGAACTTCATCGCCGAGGTGGTCAAACCCTGTCGCAGCATAAGTCCACATATATGACGCAAGGCGATCCGACAGCCTTCCGTAGCTTTTGCACGCTGCCAGAGCGCAAAAGCTCTCTCATAGCACTCTCTGGCTGTTTCAAACTCACCCGAGTATTCGAACACCCTGCCTTCTAGCAGCCGGGCTAACGCTTCTGTCTCGCTGGCACCGGCTCTACTGGCAGTCTGCAGAAGCCTTCTCGCATATTGCGTGGCACGAGCCAGATCGCCGCACCTTCTGGCGTGCTCAGCCAGAGCCCACAACCCGGTGGTCGCGCCAAGAACGTCTCCCGAGGTCTCGGCACAGGCCACCATCTCCTCTACGAACGCTGGTGCCTCAGCCTCAGAATGCCTCTCTAGCAAGAATGACGACTCATTCAGAACCTGTAGTCGCTCACCGGGACTCCGGGCAGAACCAAGACCCAGACGCAACTGCACGAGTATTCTCTTCAGTTCTGTAGCGAGCCTCATGGTTCAGGTTCAGTGGCCACTTACCACAACACGGCGTTCGCTACATCAGGAGACCGCCGTCTACACGGATGACCTGTCCGGTAATGTACCCGGCAGCTTCAGAGGCAAGAAACAGACAGAGAGAAGCAACGTCAGCGGGTGTCCCGGCACGACCCAAGGGGATCGCCCGCAGATAGGAATCTCTTACCGATTGCTCGAGTCTTTCGGTCATCGCAGTGCTGATGAAACCCGGAGTAACCGCGTTCACTGTAATGTTACGGCTAGCAAGTTCTTTGGCAGCTGATTTTGTCAGACCCAACAGACCCGCCTTAGCAGAGGCATAGTTCACCTGACCCGCGTTTCCCATCTGCCCGATCACAGAACTGATATTTATCACTCGCCCCCATCTCGCTCTCATCATGAAGCGTGCACAGCTCCGCAGCAGGTAAAAAGCGCTCTTTAGATTCACTGCCAGTACCTGCTCAAAATCGGCATCGGACATACGCAGAAGCAGATTGTCTCGCGTAATACCGGCATTGTTCACCAGAATGTCCACCCCGCCCATCTCTTTTGCAACCTCGT
>JBDRUL010000042.1:0-7916 GCA_039801305.1 Caldifarciminota bacterium
GGCGGCCCGGGTCAGGTCGGCTTCAGCCGGATCAGGATTGACCGCAAATGAGAGTTCCGGCGCAGTGCTGAACCGGTAGATGCCGGTCAGAGGGGTGCTGGTGACGGTGAACTGCGCTACGACCCCGGTTGCGGGCGTGATGACAGTGCTGCCGCGCGGTGTGTTCAGCACCATCTGGCCGGAGGTGTTGGCAAGAATGCGTACAGTGTCGCCGACAAGATAATGGGTGCGTCGCGCGCCCAGAGTGAGGGTGACGAGCGTACTGTGCAGCAGGGGTACAAAGGCGGCTTTATGAACAAGGTCGGTATAGCCGGGCAGAGGCGCAAATGCCCAGAGGATCATCCGTCCGTCAGCACTTACCACCATCGCCGGATTGCGGTCAGAGAACCGGCAGAGTACGCTGGCTGTACCCGGAGATATTGTCGCATAGTTGAAGAAGCGTGCCTGCGACAGGTCGGTGCGTGCCAGCCAGCCGATGAGGGGAAGGGTGCTGTCAAGGTCGGTGATCGTGACAAAGCCGGTGAGCCGGCGGCTGCCCATGAGCGTGATTGTGCCGAGCCGGACAGGGTGCAGGCTGCTGCCACTGCAGAACAGGAGTGATGCAACGCCGCTGCGGCTGGCAAACTCGAGTCTGTCCCAGTCCGGAGCAGAGAGCGCGAAGGCGTCAGTAACTATGATCGCCCGGTAACGGGTGAGGTCTTGACGGCTGAGCTGACTTAGCGGTACCGTGGTCAGGCTGAACAGGGAGAGCGAGTCCGTGCCGAGCGCCGAGACGATGTAGTCAGCGGGAAACTCATCGGTCTGTACCACCAGCACCGGCACCTGTTCCGGCAGGTTGAAGAGGAAATGGAAGGTGTCGTCAAGCGCCAGTGAGTCGGCAGAGAGCGCAACCGTGCCTGAGTACTGACCCGGTCGGTCGATCTTCGTGGCAAACATCAACTGGGCTCTGCCATGGGCAGGGCTTGTGAGCGTCTGCTGGTCGCTGAGACTGGTGTCAGATAGGGAAAGAGTGGCAGTTCTTACCGCGGGCTGACCCGAGTAGTTTGCAAAGCTTGCAATGATACGGGCAGGGGTCGTGGGCGTGACAAAGGCAGGTTCGAGCCGGACATCGGTGACAGCGGCATTCCGGGCATTATCGGTGCCGACGTCGATCAGAAAGATGGCAGTGTCTTCAGGGATGCGCAGGTCTTCTGGGAAAGCGCGTTCCTGACAGTCGGTGATGAGTACCACGACTGCGGGCGTCTGCCGGCTGAGCTTGAGTGCTCTGGCCAGTGCCGGCCCGAGACTGGTGCGGGAGGCTGTTCCCGGGATTGAGTCGATGCGGCGCTCGAGGAGCAGCCGGCTTCTGGTAAACAGTCCGGGGTCAACAGAGCTGGCAGAGTCTGAACTGGTCAGGAGTAATGCCCGCCTGCCTTCGCTGAGTGTCTGAATCAGGCGTTTGGCAGCTCTCTTTGCCCGTTCCAGTGTGCTACCCCAGTTCATACTGTGGGAGTTGTCGAGGACGATTATCATGTCACCGGCCGGAAGCGATCCATGCCCCCGCGGAGTGCAGTAGGGTCGGGTAACGGCAAGGAGCAGAGCGGCCAGTGTTGCGGTGCGGAAGATGAGCAGGAGCAGTTCGCGCAGCTTCAGCCAGGAGAAACGTTCCCGGCGCACGCTCTGCAGGAGCCGGAGCGTGGGAAACTCTGCCCGCTTCAGCTGGAGCCGGCTGAGGATGTGGATGAGTATCGGCAGGGCGGCAAGGCCGACAATGGGCAGCAGGTTGGGCTGGAGCAGGCGCATCAGTTCAAAAACCGGATCATCAGTGGAGACGGGAACGGCGGCAGAGATAGGAGAAGAGCGCCTGCTCGAAGGGTGTGTCGGTGAATACCCGGTTGTAGTCGATCAGACCCTCGCGGCAGCCATGCTCGAGCTGAGTGATCGTCTCCCTGAAGCGGTGACGGTATTCAGCGCCGACAACCCGGGGATCGACCGTTACTGTCTTGCCGGTTTCGAGGTCGCGCAGCTGAACCGTGGAGCGGAAGTCAAAATCCCGTTCGTTCCGGTCGAGAATATGGAAGACCAGCACCTCGTGCCGGCGATGGCGGAAGTGGCGCAGTGCAGTCAGGATCGCATTCTGATCGTCCCAGAGGTCAGAGAGTATTATGACCAGTCCTCTGCGCCGTATCCTTTCAGCCAGCTGATGCAGGGTTCCGGCGATGTCAGTGTCGCCACCAGGCCTGATTCCTGCCAGCTCGTGCAGAAGCACGTGCAGATGATGAGGGGTGGAGCGGGGCGGAACATAGGTCTGGATGCGGTCAGAGAAGAGAACAAGCCCGGCTGAGTCCTTCTGGTGCAGCAACAGGTAGGCGAGGCTCGCAGCAAGGCAGCCGGCATAGTCGAGTTTTGAGATCTGACTGCTGCGATAGGCCATTGAGCCGGAGATGTCGACGATCAGATAGGCACGCAGGTTCGTCTCCTCTTCGTATTCGCGCACATAGAACCGGTCTGTGCGAGCGTAGACCTTCCAGTCCACGCGCTTGAGCTCGTCGCCGGGCATATACTGGCGGTGTTCGCAGAACTCCACTGAGAAACCCTTGTAGGGTGAGCGGTGCAGCCCGGCAAGGAAGCCTTCGACCACCAGCCGGGCGCGCAGGTCTATGCCCTTGAGCCGGGCAACAACTTCGGGTTTGAGATAGCCGGTTCGGTCAGGCACAGACTAGTCTAACAGTCACCGGGCAGGGCTGTCAAAGCAGATCTGTTACCGGTAGCGCCGGACTCCCGGTTCAGGGCATGCCTCAGGGCAGACCCGGGAGCAGCTGGGGGGCATGCCCGGGGCATGCCCCGGGCAGGGGGAGCCATTATCGCACTGCTGGCCTAACTATTGAAGAAGTCAGCAGTTATTGCAGGATACAGGTTCAGATGGTTTCTCAGGTTCTGAACAGTATCCGGTTGGCTGAGTTCCTCTCTGGGGGTAGAGTGAAGTCATTGTCTTGCCGGATTGAGCTGCGGCTTGACCATGGACTTGGCGCGGGCAGAATTGGCCGTGCCACTTGTTAGCCTGACGATCAGAGGATTCCGGAATCTAGAGGAAACGAGTCTTGAGCTCGATCCCGGGCAGAACTACCTTTTCGGCGAGAACGGAGCCGGCAAGACCAATCTGCTCGAGGCAGTACATGTGCTTTCGACCGGCAGGTCTTTCCGGCGCTGCCAGGATGCAGACCTGTTGCAGTATGGAGCTGAAGTTCTTTCGGTTGCAGGCAGCACTGAGTCAGGAGCCTCTGCCGAATTCCGGTTCGATGGTCTTGAGAAGCGTATGTTTCGGAACGGTGCCAGAGTCGAGAGGCTGGCGGACTATTTCGGCTGGCTGCCCGTGGTGGTGTTGCTGCTGGAGGATATTGAGCTGGTGCGGGGTGCGCCCGGAGTGCGCCGGGCATTTCTGGATATGGCGGCTGCGAAGACCGACCCGAAGTACGTGACTGTACTGAACGACTATCGGCAGGCACTGCTGCAGCGCAGCCGGCTGTTCGAGAGTCCGGCTGATCCCGGGCTGGAGGATGTGTGGGATGAGGAGCTGGTGCGGACAGCGGTGCCGGTTTACCGTTCCCGGCTAAAGACAGCTGAGGGACTGCTGAAGGGAGCGCTCGGACACTTTCGCCGATTCGGTATCGGCGACCTGACCGCGGCATACCGTTCCACAGTTCCGCTGGACGGCGATATTGCCGTGGCAATGCGCCGGCGCCTGGCTGGGACAAGGGAAAGGAGCCGGCAGTTGCGGATGATATTTGTGGGACCGCACCGGGATGATGTGGTGATTCAGCGGGACGGCAGGGAGCTGCGCCGGTTCGGCTCAGTGGGTGAGCAGCGGCTTGCCGCAATAGCCCTGCGTCTGGCTGAGGCGGATCTGGTGAGCTCGCTGGCCGGTCGGCCGACATTTCTGATGGATGAGATTGCCTCAGAGCTGGACGAGAAGAAAGCCCGGCTGGTGTTTGATCTGGTTGCCGAGCGGGGTCAGAGTCTGTACGCAGCAGCACGACCGTTTCCGGTCAGGGGAAGAGAGTTCAGAATTGCCCAGGGGAAGGTCGAAGCGATTCACTAAAGTCGGTCGCCGGTTGCCGGCAGTGCTGCGGCGACTCGGTCTGGCTGAGCTGGTCGCGGCACAGCGCGCGGTTGTTCTCTGGCCGGAGATTGCTGGTGAGCGGGTTGCTGCGCATTCCCGGGCGGTCGATGTGCGGGAGAAGACACTGATCGTGGAAGTGGATTCGCCGGTCTGGATGACCGAGCTCGCTTATCTGAAGGGTAACATAATCAAGACAATCTGCCGCCGCATCGGCGGCGGGCTGGTGACCAATATCAAGTTCCGGCTGAAATGACCGTAGCACAGAAGCGGTTCGGCTTGATTTACCGCCTACTGTAGATAAGATTGCCCGCGATGACAGAATACAATGCCGCACAGATTCATGTTCTGAAGGGGCTTGAGGCGGTCAGACACCGGCCGGCGATGTACATCGGCGATGTCGGTGTACGCGGGATGCACCATCTGGTATTTGAGGTTGTCGACAACGCAGTGGACGAAGCACTGGCCGGGTACTGCGACGAGGTCAAGGTAATCATCCATTCCGACGACACGGTTTCGGTTGAGGACAATGGCCGGGGGATTCCGGTTGACATGCACCCGACTGAGAAGCGGCCGGCACTCGAGGTGGTGCTGAGCGTACTGCATTCGGGTGCGAAGTTCGAGCACAAGGTCTATCAGATATCCGGCGGGCTGCACGGTGTCGGCGTCTCGGTCGTGAATGCGCTCTCAGAGCGGCTCGTTGCCGAGGTCTATCGTGATGGTCGGACATACTCGATCGAGTTCCGGCGCGGAGTCCTGACAGCTCCGATGAAGGCGGGAGCGAAGACCACGAAGCGGGGCACCAAGATCACCTTCCAGCCCGACCCGAAGGTATTCAAGAAGGTCGAGTTCAACTATGACATCATTGCTGCTCGGCTGCGTGAGCTGGCTTATCTGAACAAGAACCTTAAGATCGTCCTGCAGGACGAGCGAACCGGGAAGAAGGAGGTTTTCCAGTTTCCCAACGGTCTGGCAGACTTTGTGACCTATCTAGATACCGGACGCAACCGTCTGCACAAACCGGTGCTGATTGAGCAGAAACAGGACAGTATCGAAGTGGCGGCGGCGTTTGAATACAACGACGGTTATGTGGAGAACATCTTCTCGTTCGCCAACACGATCAACACCCATGAAGGTGGCACTCACCTCTCCGGGTTCAAGGCAGCTCTGACCCGGACGGTGGGTGACTATGCGCGCAAGTCAGGGGCACTGAAGGACGATATCGAGCTTGCCGGCGAGGATACGCGGGAGGGATTGACTGCGGTTGTGTCTATAAAGATACCCGATCCGCAGTTTGAGGGTCAGACAAAGACCAGACTGGGGAACTCGGAGGCGAAGAGTGCGGTTGAGACCGTTCTCAACGAGAAGCTGGCTGCCTTTTTTGAGGAGAACCCGCGGGTCGCCAGCCGGATAGTGGAGAAGGTGCTGGCAGCGGCAAAGGCGCGGATCGCAGCGCGCAAGGCAAGGGAACTGGCAAGGCGCCGGTCACTTCTGGAGTCAGATACGCTGCCGGGAAAACTGGCAGACTGCGCCTCTGAAGACCCGGCTGAGAGTGAGCTTTATATTGTAGAGGGAGATTCAGCCGGCGGTTCAGCCAAGCAGGGCAGAGATCGCCGGTTTCAGGCAGTTCTGCCGCTGCGGGGAAAGATCCTGAATGTCGAAAAGTCCGGACTCAACAAGGTTCTCTCCAACAACGAGATCAGAACCATTATTTCAGCGATCGGAGCCGGTATCGGCGAGGACGATTTTGATCCGGCAAAGGCACGGTATCACAAGATAATCATCATGACCGATGCTGACGTCGACGGCTCCCATATCCGGACTCTGCTGCTCACTTTCTTCTACCGGTTCATGCAGCCCCTCATCGAGGCCGGCTATGTCTACATCGCTCAGCCACCGCTGTACCGGGTGAAGCAGGGCAAGTCCGAAGTCTATCTGTACAGTGATGAGGAGCTGGCGGCATTCACACGCAAGGCAAAGTCCGGTCAGTTCGAGGTTCAGCGGTACAAGGGGCTGGGTGAGATGAATCCGGAACAGTTGTGGCAGACGACAATGAATCCGGAACGGCGGACGCTCAAGCGTGTGACCATGGAGGATGCGACCGAAGCCGAGGCGGTATTCAGGATGCTGATGGGCGACGATGTTGCACCGCGTCGGGAGTTCATCGAGAAGAACGCAAGGTATGTGGAGAATCTGGATGTGTAAGTCCAAAGGCAGGTGGCGTGAGCCGGTTCCGGTTTGTGGCATCAACTTCGAGGAGGTACTGTGGCTGACTATCGATTACTGAAGGAGCTGACCGAGGCATTTGGTCCCTCGGGTTTTGAGAGCGAGCCGGCGGCGATCGTCGCCCGGGAACTGGCGGCGGTTGGAGAGGTGAGCCGCGATGGTTTGGGCAGTGTCATCTGCCGTATCAAAGGTACGAGTGAGAGGCCGCGGGTGATGCTCGTTGCGCACATGGACGAAGTTGGCTTCATGGTCAAGTCGGTAACCCAGGACGGTTACATCCGTTTTCTGCCCCTGGGCGGATGGTGGCCCAATGTGCTGCTGGGACAGCGGGTGCTGGTGCGTACGCGCAAGGGCGATTTTCCCGGGGTGATCGGTGCAAAGCCACCACACGAGCTGACCGAGGAGGAGCGCAAGCAGGCGCCGGATATCGAGAAGATGTTCATTGACGTCGGTTGCTGTGAGGGACTGGATGTGAAGGCGGAACTGGGCGTGCGGCCCGGTGATCCGGTAGTGCCGATAATGCCCTTCACTGAACTGGCAGGCGGGTTGCTGATGGCCAAAGCTTGGGATGATCGTGGCGGGTGCGGCATAATCGTTGAGGCAGCCAGACGTCTTGCCGGCCGGGCGCATCCCAATACGCTGCTGGTGGTGGGTAGCGCTCAGGAGGAGGTGGGGTTGCGCGGTGCCCGGACAGCGGTTGAGGCGGTTGCCCCGGATGTTGCCTTTGCGCTCGATGTCTCAATCTGCCGGGAGCATCCGGACAAGTCGAGAAATCAGATTGACGAGAGGCTGAAGAACGGTGCCGCCATACTTGTGCATGACAATACGATGATTCCCAATACCCGGCTGCGTGACTGGGTGATAACACAGGCTGAGCGGGCAGGGGTGAAGTTTCATCTGACCTCGGTGCGGGGTGGATATGATACCGGCGCAATTCATCTGCACCGGACAGGGGTTCCTTCCCTTGCCATCGGCTGGCCCACGCGCTACATTCACGGGCACGCCGGAATCATTGCTGCCGCTGACTACGATGCGGTTGTCGAACTTGTCTGTGCACTGGTAGAGAGACTGGATGAGGCAGTCGCAAAGGAGCTGCACCGCTTCTGAGCGCGTATCAGTGAAAAAAGGACGCCGGCGGATAGCCGGCGTCTTCTCTTCTCTGACAGAATAAGCTATTGCATGCCGTAACCGCCGCTGGAGCCGAAACTGGTAAGGATCGCCATATAGGGCATGATAATGGCGACAATCAGAAACACAGCAGCAAAACCCATGAACAGAATCATGACCGGTTCAATCATACCGGTCAGGTTCTTCACCGCGTACTCCACCTCACTGTCGTAGTAATCTGAGACCTGACGCAGCATGTCGTCCAAGGCTCCTGACTCCTCGCCGGTGGCGACCATCTGCACAACCATGGCCGGGAATACGCCGACCTCGCGCATGGGCGCAGCGAGTCCTCTGCCGCGGCGCACACTCTCGGCGAGTTTGTCGACCGCCTGGGCCATATAGACATTGCCGACGGTCTTGGAGACCAGGCCCAGGCTGCGCAGGATGGGCAGTCCGGTGCGGTCAAGGGTCTCGAACATCCGGGCGA
>JBDRUL010000043.1:0-7804 GCA_039801305.1 Caldifarciminota bacterium
AAGAGTGTGTACTCCTGGCGGGGCTGGAGGTCGAGCCCGTGCTCGTCGGAGAACTCCTGGATAAGCCGATAGGCGCGGGAGCTGAACTCGGTCTCGTTGTCTCTGGTCTCGGCCGCAGCTATCTTTGCTGCCTTTGCGAACTTCGGCGCATGCTCGCGGATGGCGGATTCGAGGTCGAAAAAAGAGGGCATTTGCTAGTCTCCAAGGTAGCGTGAGGTCATGTAGGTCACATACTCGGTGTGGGATGTGGCGCAGTAGTCGCGCAGCCGGCGAAGCACTTTCTGATAGGTGATATCGATGAAGTCAATCTTATCGCGGTCAAGTTCTTCTCTGAACCATTCCACTTCTTTCCTATGCTCGGCTGCAACAGAGCCACCAAGGTCGAACCACAAATAGACAAGCGTGAACCGCCTCGGCTTGGCGAAGGCGTTCATCGCGAGCAGGCGCGTTATCAGTTGTGGTACCCCAGCATAGCCTGCGTACGGTGCCCTGCAGACGCGCTTGGCGAGCTCATGCAGGTGCGACATGCCGCGCCAGAGTTCGGTCGCCCGCGTGTATTGCGTGCTAAGCATCTCTGTCTTCTTTGCGTAACCCTCAGTGAACTTACACTCAAAGCCGACAAGCCGACCATCGCCATACGTTAGTATGGCGTCCAGGTTAGGAGGGGTACCTCTGATGCCCGGTATCCTGAGCCGCATCTCAAAGCGTAGGCCATCTATGCCCGAATCCCCGATGCCAACGGCCCGGGCAATCTCACCGAGAAGATGTCTCTCACGCCAGTAGTGAAAGAGATTGCAGCAGAGCGCGGCCGAGGAATGAGGTGACAGGATCTTGCCGTTCAGTGGCTCCCTACGGCCCAGTTCGTCTCCGTCGCCATTCCAGTACTCCAACCTGGTACTGGGCGACATCGGTTCGAACAGGTTGAGCGCGGGGTCAACGAGGCGGCCAGGGTTATCTGGCTGCCAGATAGCCTGCCTGCCGTGTTGCTTATGCCAGTGCCCAAGCCACTCGCGCTGTTGCCTCTTGACTGCTGTCACCAATCTGGAAGGTGCATCCACTGCCGTTGGTTAGAACTCCTGCACCTTGTATGTCGGCCTGGGGAAGATGATTTTCACCGGCTGGCGGTAGACCGGGTGGCTCATGATCAGCTCGCCGGAGATAAGCCGGCCGACGTTATTCCTGATGTCTTCGCCCAGGAAGTTATAGGTCTTGTGCGCTACTTCAGACGATGCGGTACGGCCAACCACACGAGTAGCGCAGTTGCCGACAACCCGTTCATGCGCCTGACTGGCGAACTGCTGGCAGGATATGAGCGTAACCCCCAGAGACCGCCCGCGCTCGGCAATGTCTATGACGCGCTCGGTCAGGGGCGAGGGCCGAGGGCCGGCCGGCGCGTACTTGTTCAGCTCGTCCACGAAGATGATGACCTTGTCCGGCACAGGTCTGCCCTTACGTTCCTTGGGCGGCTCGTCGGACTTGAGGTTGTAAACCGACCGTAGTAGGTCGCCGAATACAAGCATCTGCTCGTGGTCGCGGAGTTTGGCTATGTCCACAACGTAGACATGTCCGCCTTCGAGCGTTCTGGCCAGTTCCCGGCCTAGGTTCTTTTCGGTTGTGCTCAAGGAATTCACAAAGACTCCGCTCGTGAGTGTCTTCACCATCCTGCGCATGTGGCGACGGAATACACCTAGGGAAGACGCCTTGATATTGCGCCAGTCGCCTTTGCGGTTGGGGTCGTAGATGGGCGGCGAGTTGAGCAGGTTGTCCCAGCTGTGGATGTTTTCGAACTCCCTATCTCCGGAAAGCACGCCCTCGCGGATCTCGCTGAGAATTGACTCCAGCGTCGAGTACGTGTCCGGCACATCGGCAAAAAGCAGGTCGAGCTTGTCTGCCGCGCCCTGAAAGTCGTAGGCGTACACGGTGCCGGTGACCGACGGCAGGAACGTATTGGCTACCCCTTTGTCGCCGCGCGGCAGGAAGTAGTGAACTTTCTCGAATTTCCCCGGTCTTAGACCTAGCGCCCCCCAGAGCTCCATATCCTCGGTTGTGGGTTTGCGGTCAGGTTCCTGGTCAATCTGCAACAGGTTAGCCTGTTTGACGTTGAGAAGAATGACCGCTATCTTGGCCCGGTCTTCTTCCGAGGCGCTCTGAAGGATAGACTGTATCAGGAACATCGCGTAGGAAGTCTTGGTCGCCAGACCGGAGATGCCGGAGATGTTGACATGCGCCGAGAGTGGGCCGAGCACGTAGCGTCGGTCAATATAAGCAACGCAGTTGGTGCCGTTGCTCATCTTGATAAGCCCGGCCGGCACCCGGTCTTTCTTTGCCATATCCCTGATGCCCAACGCTTTCTCTACTCCTTCGGGTGTGGCAAATCTGACTAGTCGGTCGCTGAGAACAGGCATGTAGATGTCAGCGTCGTTGGACAGCACGTTCACGTGGGCCACAGTTGTGCCCTGACGCGGGGTGTTCGGCACTTCGCTCAGCTCCCCGAAGTTGGAGGAAATGTAATTAGCAAGATGGTTGGGCGAGTCGGTCCAATGGTCCAGAATTGTGACCAGTCCCCAGGTTGTGCTCTTGCCCCCGCCGTGCTTGACCTGATCCACCTCGACAATGTCAAACGGGTTGACAATCACGTTCTCGCCCAGCCAGAAGCTGAAGCTGTCGGAGTAGCTGGGGCTCTTGTCAGTTGCGGACGTGCGGCCAATGACCGGCTGTTCTTCCCTGTCTTCAGGCACGGAAACCTCCTTGTGTTGTGGGCCACTTGACTGCGCCCAGTAGAACCTCCTTGGAATAGAAGCCCGTCTTTATGACTTGCTCGGCCATATATATAGGGTAGATACAGCAGTGCCAGCGCTTATCCACACCGTAAGGGCAGACACTGCGCTCGGCCACCAGCGCGAGTGATATGAGGTCGGCAAGTTCAGATGAGACCGGCTTCTTGTCCGGGCAGGGCAGCTCGACTTTAACCACGCCCATCAGCGGATAGCCAACCTGGTTCTGTTCACGCATGCGCACATACCAGAAGGCAACCTGACCGTCATAAGCCTTGAAGGCGACTGTGCGGCAGCAGTGCGGCAATCCGGCCAGGAGCATGGATATGTCCTGCTTACGTTTCTGGCCACCGAACTGGAACTCCGGTTGCTTGGAGAAAGCCTTGGCCACGCCGATTAGATACGGAGCCTGAATGAATTCCGATATCTTGGTCGCGCCATCAAGGATGAGCCACTTGGAATTGTTCCGATGCCCGTCGGTGGTGGCAATAAGGTCGACTTCCAGTTGGTGCGTCTCAGCACGAACTTTGCCGTTTGCCTTGTCGCGGGAATCCTTGTGACCTTCGGTTAGCGGGTCAGGCTGTAGGTAGTCCACAAGGCGGAAGTTAGACGGCAGGTTGATGTCGCGCAGGCGCTGCCAGACTGTGTCAGATAGCCCCTCTCCCTTTGCGGGCACGAGCAGGAGCAGCCGGTTTTCGTGTGCGAGGACATGTAGTCGGCCGTCGTCTTCTCGTCTGATCACGGCTGCGCCAATCTGGGCAAGCATAATAGGGAAAGAACGGCCTGTTTCTACGCCTGTGCCGAGGAAGTAGGTCCGAAAACTGCCATCAATGAAGTAGCGGAAGTAGTGGTTTTCCGGGCGGAAGAGTGGTGGTGTCGGGCGGTAGATGTGCTGAAGATCTGGTTCCGGCGTCTCGGCGAACTCGGTAACTTTGTTTATCTGGCGATGGATTAGTGCGTCGTCGGTCTCTTCCTGTTCTGGACGGACGAGGTCTTCGGCAACACCACCTATGGCTGGAAGGACTTTGATTGAGCTGCCCAGGGTGTCGAAGACTACGCGAATGGGTTCTAGAGGATTGGGCATGGCTGCCGCCATCTGGTAGCCGGCAACAACCGGTCGGGCATTGCCGCATTGTAGTTGGCACAATGGAGAGTGTCAAGGAAGTGGAAGCAGAAGAGCCGGACTCTGTCGTATCTGGTGGTGTTTGTTAGAACTGGACTTGGAGCTGGTGCGGCAGGGTTGATCTGTCCCGAGATTAGCACTGCGGTTGCGAGAAGAGTTACAACTGGACCTTGCTGTTTCAGGTTCTGGCCAGTGCCAGCTCGAGGTCGGCGATGATGTCAGCTGCCTCTTCGATGCCGACTGACAGCCTGACCAGACCGTCGGTGATTCCTGCCTTGTGACGCTGCTCTGGTGTCATTGCGGCATGGGTCATTGAGGCAGGATGCTGGATGAGCGTCTCGACACCGCCGAGACTGACAGCAAGCGCGCAGAGTCGGGTGGAGTTCATCAGTCTCTTGCCGGCTTCGATGCCGCCGCTGAGCTCGAAGCTGATCATTCCACCAGGACCTTTCATCTGGCGCCGGCCGAGTTCGTACTGGGGATGGCTCCTGAGCCCGGGGAAGGCGACCGATTCAACCTTGGGATGGTCTGCCAGCCATTCGGCGACCTTCTGGGCGTTCTCGCAATGGCGCTGCATCCTTATTGCCAGTGTCTTGATGCCACGATGGACAAGGAAGGCTTCAAAGGGAGGCAGTACTCCACCGAGGTTGTTGAGCGTTTTGCGCAGCAAGGAGTACTGCTCTTCGGTGCTGGCGACGATGATGCCACCGACAACATCAGCATGTCCGTTGAGGAACTTGGTCAGGGAGTGGACGACGATGTCAGCACCGAGAGCAAGCGGCTGCTGGAGGACAGGGCTCATGAAGGTGTTGTCGACGACCAGTAGGCAGCTGCGCTCATGGCAGAGCCGGGCAATGGCAGCGATGTCGGAGATCACCAGAGTCGGGTTGCCCGGGGTTTCGAGAAAGAGGAGTCGGGTGTTGGGTTGGAATGCTTTTCTGGTGGCGTCAAGGTCGGCAGTGTTGACAAAGGTGCAGCTGATGCCGAGCCGGGTGATGACGGAGTTGATCAGGCTGGCAGTGGCGCCGTACACGGCTTCAGAGGAGATGATATGGTCACCGGCCGAGCAGAAAGCGGCGATGGTGGTACTGATTGCTGCCATTCCTGAGGCGCAGGCGAGTGCGGCATGGCCGTTTTCGAGTGTGGCAATGGCGTCTTCAAGGGCTTTGACCGTGGGGTTGAGCATGCGGGTATAGATGTAGCCTTTCTCACGACCGGCAAACAGCGCAGCGCCATGATC
The DNA here is from genome assembly GCA_039801305.1 of Caldifarciminota bacterium. Taxonomy (GTDB): domain Bacteria; phylum Hydrothermota; class Tepidihabitantia; order Tepidihabitantales; family Tepidihabitantaceae; genus JBDRUL01. The sequence continues at coordinate 5,138 of JBDRUL010000043.1, forward strand.
AGCGTCGCGGAAGCGGAAGGTGGAGCTCGCAACGATGGGTTGAACCACGGGCTCGCCAGCGCCATGGGGCTGACCGGCATGGACGCAGAGCGTGTCCAGAGCAAGTTTGACTGGTTTCATTCTTACCTTTCCTGTTTGGCGGCAAGAGAATGCCACCGGCGCAGATAAAGTCAAGGTCAGGTCTCGGTAAGCATACCTTGACAGGCCGCAGAGGCCAAAACTGCGCCCCCCTGCTCCGGCTGTCAATACGTGTTTTTGGCGCCCAAGTGTAACACCCGGTTCTTCAAGGTGTTAGATTGCTACAGGTGGCGGTTCGGGGTTCTTGCGCCGGGTGGTGTTGTGGCTATAATACCTGCTTGACTTTGGATAGAGGCTGGCTACCATTGAGTAGCAGACCTTTGTCGATAGTTCTTTGTGCGCTCTTTGACAATTTGGAGGAGAGGCAGGCTGATATCACCTCAAGCTACTAAGGGCGCACGGTGGATGCCTTGGCAGTTGGAGGCGACGAAGGGCGTGGTAAGCTGCGATAAGCGTCGGTGAGCTGCACACAAGCTTTGACCCGGCGATCCCCGAATCGGGCAACCGGTACGGAGTAATGTCCGTACATCACGGGATGAATCCATAGTCCCGTGAGGCGAACCCGGAGAAGTGAAACATCTCAGTATCCGGAGGAAGAGAAAGCAACCGCGATTCCCCCAGTAGTGGCGAGCGAAAAGGGAACAGCCTAAACCGATTCCGGTGTCAAGCCGGCAGGTCTTGCCGGAACGGTGTCGCGGGACCGGCCTCGCTGACTGCCGTGAGGCGAGGGAGTGAGAAAGGTCGTCGGCTAGCCGAAGACCCCTGGAAAGGGACACCATAGACGGTGATAGTCCGGTAGGCGAAAGCTGGCGGCTCTCCTGCGGCCGGTATCCCAAGTACCACGGGACACGAGGAACCCTGTGGGAATCAGGGAAGACCACTTTCCAAGGCTAAAGACTACCAACTGACCGATAGTGCACCAGTACCGTGAGGGAAAGGTGAAAAGAACCCCTGGCGGGGAGTGAAATAGAACCTGAAACCGTGTGCCTACAATCAGCGGGAGCGGCCTGCCGCCTTTCCGCAAGGTTTGGCGGCGGTTGTGACCGCGTGCCTTTTGCATAATGATCCGGCGAGTGAATGTGTGTGGCAAGGCTAAGCCACTCTGTGGCGTAACCGCAGCGAAAGCGAGTCCTAACAGGGCGACCCAGTCGCACGCATTCGACCCGAAACCCGTGTGAGCTACCCATGGCCAGGTTGAACTTGGGGTAACACCCAAGGGAGGACCGAACCGGTGACCCTTGCAATAGTCTCGGATGAGCTGTGGGTAGGAGTGAAAGGCTAACCAAACCGGGTGATAGCTGGTTCTCCCCGAAATGCCTTTAGGGGCAGTCTGTGGCGTTCAGTTGCGGAGGTAGAGCACTGAATGGGCGCTCCCCCACAATGTGGGGGAAAACCCAATCAAACTCCGAATGCCGCAACTTTAGAGCCATGGAAAGAGGCCTTGAGCTCTAAGGTCCAGGGCCGAGAGGGGAATAACCCAGACCACCGGCTAAGGCCCCTAAGTGTATGCTAAGTGGGAAAAGAGGTGAGACTACTCAGACAGCTGGGATGTTGGCTTAGAAGCAGCAATCATTTAAAGAGTGCGTAACAGCTCACCAGTCGAGTGGTCTTGCGCTGAAAATTCACCGGGGCTCAAGCATACCGCCGAAGCCGTGGGCTTCTGCGCAAGCAGGAGCGGTAGGGGAGCGTTCTGTTGTAGGCCGAAGGCGTAGCGCGAGCTGCGCTGGACGAACCAGAAGTGAATATGCCGGAACGAGTAGCGTTAAAACAGGTGAAAAACCTGTTCGCCGAAAACCCAAGGTTTCCTGGGGAAGGTTAATCCGCCCAGGGTTAGTCGGTGCCTAAGCTGAGGCCGAAAGGCGTAGGCGATGGGAATCCGGTCAACATTCCGGAACCACCTTGGAGGAGCGATGGGGGGACGCAGAAGGAAGTGCCCGGCCCCGTGTCGGATTACGGGGTCTAAGCTATGGCGGTGGCGCGTAGGCAAATCCGCGCGCGTAAGCCGCTGTGGCGAATGGGACTCTGCCGAAAGGCAGGGGAACCGGGCAGGCCCGACTGCCGGGAAAAGCCCCTAAGCGTTGATTTCAGGGTGACCGTACCGTAAACCGACACTGGTGGGTGAGGGTAATACCCAAAGGCGCTCGGGTGAGCTCTCGTTAAGGAACTCGGCAACTTGACCCCGTAACTTCGGGATAAGGGGTGCCTGGGTAACCAGGCCGCAGTGAAGTGGCTCTACCGACTGTTTAACAAAAACACAGGTCTCTGCTAAGCCGTGAAGGCGACGTATAGGGACTGACACCTGCCCGGTGCCGGAAGGTTAAGGAAGGGTGTTAGCCGCAAGGCGAAGCTCCCGACCGAAGCCCCGGTAAACGGCGGCCGTAACTCTAACGGTCCTAAGGTAGCGAAATTCCTTGTCGGGTAAGTTCCGACCTGCACGAATGGTGTAACGAGTGGAGCGCTGTCTTGACGAGAAGCCCGGCGAAACTGTAGTGGCGGTGAAGATGCCGCCTGCCCGCGATTGGACAAAAAGACCCCGTGAACCTTTACTGCACCTTGCTATTGGATCTTGGCAGGGCATGTGTAGGATAG
>JBDRUL010000044.1:0-7789 GCA_039801305.1 Caldifarciminota bacterium
GCACCGCGCTCGGCATGCCCGATATGAACTGGTACCGCGACTGGCAGAAGTTTCATCTCTTCCGTACACTTTACTCGTCAGCAGAACAGCCGTTTCTCAGTTTCCACGACTCCCGTGACGGACAGCCGCTCCTGCCTACCCCTTTCCTTGATGCCGAAGTAGTACCGGCGCCGGCTTCCAGGACAATTCACTCCGAACGTGAGCTGCAACTGCTGCAGGGTCGCATGAGCGGGAAATCGTTCGCAGAGATCACGCGCAAGGTCAACTTTGAAAATGATGGACAGGCAAGGAGATTCCTGCAGCAGAGATTTGGCCCCAACTACAACTTCCCCATCACCGGACTGGAAGCATACCGGCGTTGCCCCTTCCGTTACTATGTCGAGCGGGTCTTGAAACTCTCTCCCCTCCCTGAACCTGAATTCGCGGTAGACGCCCGCCAATGGGGAACCATCGTTCACGATGTCCTGAGTCTGCTCTATCAGAACGGGCCGGTCCCGCTGTCGCAGCTTGCGGAAGCTGCCGGCAGGGCACTCCAGACAGTGCTTGCCCGCGTCGATCTGCCCGTGTTCTGGCAACAGGTCACTCGCCGGGTGTTCGACAATCTGCTACCCCGATTTGCCGAGCGCGAGGCTGAACTCCGTAAAGCAGGCTTCTCCCCAGCGCGGATCGAGTCCAAACTTCAGGGCAGAGTGACAGACGACATCCTGGTGCAGGGTCGACTCGATCGCATCGACGAAAGTGCCAGCGCCTGCCGCATACTTGACTACAAGACCGGCACGACCGCTGGTATCAGCGCTACCGCGGTTCTAGAGAATCGGACTCACATCCAGCTGCCACTATATGCCTATCTGCTGTCACAAGTCTCCGGATTTCGTTCAAAGCGAGTCGAGAACGTCGGTATCTACAGCCTGCAGGACATCCGTGTCTACTGGCTGGCAGACAAGGTACCATTGCAGCAACTCATCGAAGCCGCCATACAGACCACTGTTCAAACTGTCCAGGCCATCCGCGCCGGTTACTTCCCGGCAGACCCCGCACCGAAACAGTTGTGCCGCAGCTGTCCCCTTAGTTTTACCTGTGGTCACCAGCAGCACCAGACCAGCACATAGATGCCAAACGTAATCAAAAGCCGTGTTGTCTTTGCCCCGGCCGGTTCCGGGAAAACAGAACAGTTGAGCGAGCGATACATAGAGCTGCTCCAGTGTGGCGTTAGCCCCGAGCGTATCCTTACACTGACCTTCACTGACAAAGCAGCTGCCGAGATGAAAGACCGCATCCTCAGACGATTGGCTGAGCGGGATCAGGCTCTCTTCCGCCGGGTTCGCGACAACACCCTGAAGCTGCGCATATCCACAATCCACTCGTTCTGTCTGTCTCTGGTCAGACGCTTTGCCGACCTCCTCGGGCTTGACCCGCGCCTCGAAGTCGTTGCCGACCCGGACACAGCCTGGGTCAGCGCCAAACACGACGCCCTTGTCAGAGTGGCAGAGAATGGTGAGGCTTCTAAGCATTATCGCCCTCTCCTTGACCTTGTTACGCGCGACCATGCTCAAGGCTGGCAGAAGCTCTCCTCGCTTCTGGACAGACTTTTCGACAAGCGCGCCCTGATCCACCGTGCTCAACCGGTACCGGCTGACACCAGTCAGCTGGCAGCAGCCGCTGACCGTCTGCGTTCCCATCCCCTGACCCTAGGCAGGCTAGCTCAACACGAAATCATCTTTCCCTCTGCCATGGACTCCTCAAGCATTGACGCTGCGTACCGTCAGCTGGAAGTCCACCGGGATGTATTCATGACCAAGGACGGTACATCCAGAATAGGCAGATGCAAACAGGAAGAGAGGGTGTGGAACAGCCTGATGACGGATTACTATAAGCTCCTGCGTACAGCCCGCTTCCGGCAGGATTTCTGCCGTCAGTTCGAGCTGTTCCGCTCCTGTTTCCTTGCCGCCTATGAACAGACCAAACGGACACTGGGACAGGTTGACTACAACGACATGGAACTGTTCGCCCTGCGCCTGCTGGAAGAAGAGCCGGAATGGCAGAACATCCTGCGGGCATTCGACGAACACACCGACCATCTCCTGATCGACGAATTCCAGGATACCAGCCTGCTCCAGTGGCGTATCATCGACAAACTCACCGAGGAATGGCGTTCCGGCGAAGGAGCCAAGACAGACCTGGGTATCTCGCCTTCGATATTCATCGTGGGCGACGAGAAACAATCCATTTATCTGTTCCGGGGTGCCAATGTCGACCTCTTCACCACTGCCGCTGATCGTCTCGAAACATGGCTGGGTAGCGACCGGATTGAGCGCGTCCGGCTGGAGGACAATTACCGTTCTCTGCCGGCAATCATCGACTTCAACAATGCCCTCTTCTCACGTCTGATGGCCCCAGCTGCCGAGAACTCCGCAAGAAAACAGAACAGCAGTTCTAATGCTCCACCCTGGCGCACAAGATATACACCCTTCAAATGTCAACGCGCAAACACGGCAACCGGGACAGTGGAGATAATTCTTGACCATCTCGACAAGCCCAGCCCTGAACGACGGGAACGTGACGCCAGCAACGTAGCAAGAAGGATCCTCTCCATCATCTCAGAGCTCCAGGTCTATGACCGCTGTTCAGACGGCAGTGAATCTCCCCGTCCCTGCGAATACCGCGACATCGCTGTACTTATCCGGCGCCGCACCCATCTGGCAGCACTCGAAAAGGCATTCAGGTCAGCTTCCATACCGTTCATTGTTGTTGGGGGGACAGGCTTCTACTCCGAGGAGGAAGTCCGCTATCTCCGATATGCAGCCGGATTCCTGATCGATCCCCACGACGACCTGTCTCTTTACCTGACGCTTCGCGGACCTTTCTTCAGCGTTGAAGAGCGTGACCTCCTGCTTGCCAATCAGAGTAGCGGACTCTCGCTCTGGGAACGTATCCAGAACTGCGCGCAATCATCACCTCTGACCGAAGCCGTAAGAACCCTGACCGACTGGCTCAAACGTATGCGTTACGAGACGCTGTCTGCTGTCCTTGAGGATGCTATTACCGAACGCAAGCTCTGGCAGATCTTCTGGGAACCGCAGCGTGAAGCCAACCTGCGCAAGCTGTTGACCATAATCCAGAACCTGGAGCTGACCGGCAACCATCCTCTCCGGATACTGAGTCTCTTCGAAGAGGACAAGAAGGACGAACCCAAGGCTGATGTCCGCGCTGAAGGCCAGAATGCTGTACAGATAATCACCATTCACGCCGCCAAGGGGCTCCAGTTCCCGGTTGTATTCTGCCCGGGAATCGACGAGGAGATCCTTTCCGCACACCCGGGTCAGGTCGAACCGGTGATCGACGACTCCCCTGAACGCGATAGTGTACTCGTATCGTATCTGCCTGAGAAGGATGCCAGAAATCAGGACTCAATCTACCAAACCCATTCCAAGAAGGAGTACGAAGAAGAGAAACGCATCTTCTATGTCGCGTGCACCCGGGCAAGGGATGCCCTCTTCCTTTCCGGCATCTGGCATGACAAGGTAAAGCATGACACCCGTCTGGCCTGGCTTATCGAAGCCTTGGGACTGCACGAAGAGAACGGAGGATTTGCCTTATCCTGCCAGCTCGAAGGTGTACGCTGCCTTCCGGCTGCGGCAATACCGGCGCGAACACTTGCAGTCAGTCAGCCAGAAGAACCGCGGGTACCAATCAGAATCTACCCCGTCACGATAAATCCCTCACTGCGAGTCGAATCGGTCACTCGCAATACGCCCGGTGATCTGCACCGCCACAGCAGCGAACACATCGGACTGGGTGAGGTCATACATCGCCTGCTGGAAGCGATATCCAGCGGAAGACTGATGCCTTCAGAACCGGATCTGGCTTCTGAAACTCAGCGCCTGCTGCGTCTCACCGGACTGGACGATACCCGGTTCAAGGACGAAATCGTGACGCTGGTAACAGGGTTGAAGTCAACACCGGTATGGGAGATCGTCCGGCCTCGTCCGGACGCGTTCGCCGAACTACCGGTGATGTATGTTGACGGAAAGACTGTTTTCAGTGGCAGAATCGACCGGCTGGTTCTGCGTGAGAACGAAGTGCTCATCTACGACTACAAGACCTTTCCTGTCAGCCATGACCAGGTCCCCGTCCTGCAGGAGGAGTATCACAGCCGGCAGCTAATTCACTACGCACGCGCCTGCCAGCATCTCTATCCCGGCAGAAGCATCATCACCCATCTGGTGTTCACCTCCCTGCCCGAAATCATTAGGACTGGCACCTTTCCCGCCAGCACCGGTGCACCCGGACAGCCGGCAGATAATTGACACCTAGCGCGGCTTCAGTACCGCCAGCGGAACAATCATCTCTGCGAGCGAAACGCCACCGTGCTGGAAAGTGAGTTTGTAGGTCTTCTCATACTCGCGCGGTCGTGTGGGGTAGATGAAATAGAAATCGCTCCGTGCCAGCGCATACTTGACAGTATCGTGCTCTGTTGGCAGCATGAAATCTGCCGGTCGGTGCAGCAGTAGTGCTTCCCGTTCATCTACCCTGATTGCTCCGCCGTACTTGTAGCGCAGGTTGGCAGACATTTCACGCGATCCGTAGATGGTTGTGTGCCGGCGCACTCTGATGAAGCCGTGGTCGCTGGTAACAACAATACGGCAATTCCGGTTGGCGAGCGTCCGAAGCAGTTCATAGAGCGGCGACGATGCAAACCAGACCCGCGTTGACCCGACAAGCGCCGCGTCATCTGGAATCATCTCGTCCAGCACCCGGCTGCCCCTGACCGAATGTATCAACAGGTCAAGAAAGTTCACCACCACCGCGGCAAAACGCAGGTGTGAATCAAGGAGCATCTGCCGTGCTCCGGTCAGTTCGTCGCCGTGGGACACCTTCAGAAAGAGCGAACGACCGCTGAACCGCAACCGCTTGAGCTGCTCCGCTAGCAGCTGCTCCTCAAACCGGTTCTGACCGGTCTCCTCAAACACCCAGTACCCCGGAAAACGTCTGGCGATCTCCAGCGGCAGCATGCCGCTGAAGATTGCGTTCCGCGAGTAGGGCGTTGCCGATGGCAGAATCGAATAGTAGCAGGTGGTCTCGATCTCATACATATCGCGCAGCAACGGCAGCAGCGCTTCCCACTGGTCCAGACGCAACGAATCAAGCAGAAGCAAGTAGACCTGATGTTCTTCCCAGAGCGGCTGAACGTACTGCCGGAGAAGGTTGTGAGACATCACCGGTCCCTCGCCTGCCAGCCAGTCGCGATAGTGTCTTTCGATATATCGGGCAAACTCACCGTCCGCGTCTCGTTGCCGATCAGCCAGCATACCGGTCAGACTTCCGTCTCCGTAGCGACCGAGCAGTGCCTGCCAGCGCGTCAGGCTCCGGTACCAGTCTACCCACTCCTGCCAGGAATCAGCCGTGCGGGGCTGCCCCATGGCCGAAACAAACTCCGCGGTGATCCGCCTGCTGACCAGCGTCCGCTTCTCAAGCAGTCTTTTCAGTACCGCCAGCAGTTGAGCCGGAGTGAATGGCTTGATAACAAAGTCATCAACCAGCTTCCCGTAAGCCTCGTCGATGAGCGCCTCGTCGTCGGACTTGGTCACCATGGCAACAAGCACGTCCGAATCGGTCTCCTTTATCGCCCGCAGTACCTCCAGACCCTGCATCCCGGCCATGGCCTGATCGAGAAGAACAAGATCGAAATCCTGTGTCCTCAGCAACGCCAGACCGTCCGGTCCGTTGGTTGCTGTCTCCACTGCGTACCCCTTCTCACGCAGCGCATAGACATAGGGACGCAGCAGGTCTATCTCGTCATCTATCCAGAGCAGTCTCATTCCCACTCCAGTTCGGCTGTGTCACACTGCTACCGTCGGCTCCTGCGTAGGTTTTGCCGGCAGCGGCAGCAGAATGGTGAATACCGTCCTGCCCGGTCGCGATTCTCTCAGAATCAGCTTTCCCTGATGGTATCCTTCCACAATCCGCTTTGCCAGTGTCAATCCCACACCCCAGCCGTGCGGTTTGGTACTCACCCCGGGATCAAACGGGCGCTCGGTACGCATTCCTTCGCCGGTGTCGGTGATGTCGATTGCCAGAAAGCGGCGGTCACCCCAGAGCTGTACGCGCACAGCTACCACACCTTCCCTGGCGCCGATCGCATCGACCGCATTCTTCAGAAGATTCTCCAGCGTCCAGGAGAAGAGTACGTTGTCAACCTGCACCATAGGGTCATCAACGATCTCAACCTCAAACCGCACACTCCTCGCCGTTCGACGGCGCACAAATTCAACCGAGCGACGTACCAGCTCTCCCACACGATGCTGCCCCAGTTCCGGTGGGAGCCCAATCCGGCTGAACCGATCAAGGACTTCCCGCATTCTGGTCAGATCCTGCTCCATCTCGACAGCGACCTCTGTTCCTCTGCCTTGACGCACCAGCTCCAGCCAGGCTGACAAGGAAGATATCGGCGTGGCCAGCTGATGCGCGGTCTCCTTGGCCAGTGCTGTCCAGATGTGCTCCTGCTCCCGCTGTTTGTAGGCGAGTATCCCCCATACACCCACAGCGACAAAACCGACGGGCAGGAGCAGCTGCAGCAGTGAGAAGACGCGGAGCGACTGCACTGAGGAACGCAGATACCGCACCGACCCCTCAAGACTTGAACACATAGACCGCAAAGCCCGGGTCGGAGCAGATACTCCGTAATGAATGACATTCAACACCCGCACCGTGTCACCCTCTGGCACCGTGACTTCAATCGGTGGATGCTCAGCATCCATCTCAGCCAGCAGACCGGCCAGCCCGGCTCGACTCGTGTCCTGTCCCTCAAGATTGGCGGTAGCCACCACTTCTCCCCTTGCGTCACAGATAACTACCGGGAAGTCCAGCTTCTGGATAACTTCGTCGAAGATAATATCGAGTTCCGGTGAACCAGACCCGGAAACCTCCGCAGCACGCCGCATGAACTTCTCGTAGATGCGCGCTTTCAGCTGAGTGGCTTCCTCAAGCTGTCCGGTCATTGTCCGCTCAATCTGCCGGGCAAACGCCTCAGCGTAACCAGTCCACTGTCGGGACAGACGTATGAGCAGGAATTGCGAAAAGAAGAACCAGGCTCCTGCCAGCGCCAGCAGCCCCACAACAAAATAGAGCTGCAGCGCCTTAGGGCCCAGTACTCGCCGGGGCACTCGGCTCGAACGAATCAATGACGTTAAGAGTCGGTCAATAATAGACCCCTGCACTTCATAGTCAAGTCGCAGGCAGTTCCCCGGTCGTGCCTGTCTACCTTCTCTCCGGTAACACCATCAGCGCAACATTTCCGGCTTGAAGTGCCTAAGATCTGACAACTCAACATATTGTAATCGCCACACCGTATCACCCCGGCTACCCCACTGGACAGCCCCGGGACGATTCCCCAGGTGCTCTTGGGCATGCCGGGCTGATTCCCGTCGACTATGCCGTGTGCTCTCCAGTAGCCCATCCCGTTTTACGCCCAGACGCTGGTGCGTTGAGCCTTACGCTGGCAGATGCCGGGGTCGGTTCTGCAGGGGATGCCGAAGCAGAATCTGTCTACCATGCCGTCGTCCTTCCAGTAGGTTATGCAGTCCGGATTGCTGAACCAGAGCCTGTCTGATGTCCTGTGCCGGTCTCTGATGTGGATGCAACCCCAGCTGCCGATCAGGGTCTAATCGCGGCTGCGGCGGGCCATGCTGTAATGGCAGCTGTCCGACTAGAAGATCAGATGGCTAGGAGAGTCCCGAGATCCTGCCATCCTCGGCTATGTCGATATGTACTGCGTTCGGCCTCATGGCCA
>JBDRUL010000045.1:0-7777 GCA_039801305.1 Caldifarciminota bacterium
GGGAGCAGGGACTTGAGACTTTGGCATTGCACCCGGTTCAGAGTTTCTCCAGTCACGCTCAGGCGATTAAAGGAATACGCGGTTGCTACTTCGCCCTAGAAGGTACTCTCAGGGGGTTGATATTCGGTCGCCGGTTTGTCAGAAAGTTAGGTGGGAGGAGTATCACTGTTCGAGGTCCGCAGCGGCCACTCTACCATGCAATGTGTGTGTTCGGTTCCAACTTCATAACCGGGTTGTTCGGAGCGGCCGAAGATATTGGTGACAGTCTGGGGATTCCTCGCGGCAGGGTAGCCCGGATGCTTCTGCCGCTTGCAACAACCGTACTACAGAATGCTGTGGAGTACGGAGCAGTTGCCAGTCTCACGGGGCCGGTGCAGCGCGGGGACTTTGACACGGTGCGCAAGCAGTTGGCTGCACTCCGGCAGGAGCTGCCGCAACTGACGCCATGCTATCGCGTGATGACAGAACATCTCGTGGCGATCGCCCGGCGTCAGGGTTTGTCGAAAAGAGTCGCTGCGCGGTTGCTCAGGATAGTGAAGGAGGGAGTTTCCTTTTCTCGGCGTGGGAGTGCAGGTGGTTATGAGTAGCTGGTTGCAGTGGGGCAAGCGGCGGTTTCTTGCCGTGTTGGAAATGGCAGTGATGCTGATGTTGACGTTTCCAATGACGGTAAGTTGTGCGAAGAAGATGTTGCCGCCGAGCCCGGATCGGTTTGCGCCCAGTTTGGAGGAGATCTACGCCAGAAGTCGAGTGCAGATTGAACTTGTGTTTGATGAGCCGGTCATTCCTTTGACAGAGTCGGGCGGTGACAGTGTTGTTGTGCAAGACGTGTTCGGTCTATCACGCAAGGTACGCGGGGTCTCGTCAGGCCGGCGCAGGGAACGGCTACTGGTTTGGACCGAGCCTTTGGAGCCGGTTAGACATAGGATATCTGGCCGGGTGAAGGATGATGCCGGAAACGTCGGGCATTTCCATGGTTGGTTTTCCGGTTCAAGAGTTGTCGACACGATTCCTCCTGCGGTGCGTGGAATACTGCCCCTACCGGGATCCACGGTGCCACGCCGCGACTTGACGTTTGAGGTGACTTTCTCAGAGCCCGTAGATACTGTTGTTGTGCCGCCGGCTGTCGTTGTACCTTGTCTGCTCGATACGCTTTTCAGGCGAAGCTGGTCATCAGACTGGTTGTCTCTGGACGTGAGGTACTCGGTGTCCACTGCAAATTCGGGAATTGTGTACTTCTTGTTACTGCCCGGGGTGAGAGACTTGAGTGCAAACCGTTGCAGGCAGATGGCTTACACCTATGTTGTTTCTGATTCGTTACTGTCTACAGCGGATGTGCGTGGAAGGGTCAGGTGGGACGGAGGAGATATCGGTGCTGGTGTTGTTTTTTTTGATGCCGAAGTTACTGAAGCAATCGCACCAGTCCGGTCTGACGGTTCGTTTGCCGCTAAGGTTCGACACGGCAGTTACCTGGTGAGGTGCGTTCTGGATGTTGATTCGGACGGTTTCGTTGATTTCGCCAGTGATTGTGTCCAGTTCAGCACGCAGCTAGAAACTCTGGAACTTGAAGTAGCGCCAACCACTGTCCCTTGCAGAGTAGATGCATATTGTCGTTAGCTTGGTCTTACTGGCGCTGGTTTTCCTGGCGTATCACAGAGCACTCGGGTCACTGGGGACTTGGTGGCTGTTCCTGTTGCGCCTCTTGCAGGCAGGAGTCCTATTTCTTGTTTTGACGGGGCGGACATTCACGGTTGTCTGTAATCGGAGTTCGAATCGAGTGGTTGTCCTGCGCGACCGTTCGGCCAGCGTTGCCGCGGCAGGAGCTGACAGCATCGCCGACGGAGTAGTTTCTCAGCTATCCTCCCTGAGACCGTTTTCGCAGGAGGTATGGGAGTTCGCGGGCGTGGTAAGACGAGGTTTGGCGTCGAAAGGAGAGATCGATACGGGGAGAACAGACATAGGGTTGGCTCTGGCTACTGCTGCCAAGGCTTCTCCCGGAGCGATCGTGCTGGTGACTGACGGGCAAAGCAACACTGGAGACGATCCGGTGGCGACGGCGCGCGACGCCGGTATTCCGGTGTACGCCATAGGGCTGGGCGATGAACGCAGGGAGAATATGCGGCTTGTCAATATGGATTTTCCACCCGTTGTCTATTTGGGTGAAACAGTCACCGTCAGGGTGCGGTTGGCATCTTCTAGTGTTTCCCCAGCGAGGGTACGGGTCAGGTTGAACGGTCAGACAGCAGTTGTTCAGCGAGACTCCGGAGTTACCGAGCAGGATGTCGAGTTTCATCTGCGTCTTGCGTCTCCCGGGATTCACAAGCTGGAGGCCATTGTAGATAGTGTGCCCGGGGAAGCCAGCTACTCTGATAACCACATTGCTGGGTTCTTGGACGTGAGGCCTGCGAAGGTACGGGTCTCCTATTTGACAAACAGACCGGGATTGAACTCGAGGTTCCTGCTTTCGTTGCTGCGGCTGGAAGGTCGTATCGAGCTTCTTCAGTTCGTGGGAACTGGGGCTGCTTTTCGAACCAGTGACTTAAAGAATGCGGATGTATACATCCTGGACGCCATTACTGAGAATGAGGAGATGCAGGGATTCCTGAGATTGGTTGAGCGCCGGGTACAGCAGGGTGCAGGAGTTCTCATAGTCGCGGGTCCGGGTTTTGAGCCTGGTGAGGTGACCAGAAGGATACTATCCTTGGGCAGTGGGGTGGATATTGACTCGGGTACCTTTTCGCCGGTTGCCACCGCGGCAGGCAGGTTACTTCCATGGTTAGATTTGGATGGGGGCGTTGACCTTAGCACAGTCCCGCCATTCCATAAGGTCTGGACTGGTAGGTTCGACTCGGGGAGACATGAGTTATGGTTAGAGGCTGCGGAGAAACAGACTCCGCTGTTTCTCTTGGCGAGGTATGGTCGAGGCAAGACCGTGTATGTGGCGGGCTACCCGCTATGGCGGTGGGGGTACGGTCCTGAGATGCGACTCGATGAGAGTTCGCCACTTGGGAAGCTGGTTAAAGGTATTTTGCAGTTCATGGCGTACGCAGATACTGCCATGTTTCGCGTCCAGACCGATAAAGAACTATACTCGGCTGGTGAGCCAATAAGGGTTCTGTTCACTGCGAGGTCAGCAGATGGCTCCGGGTGGGAAGGATTGGTTCCATATGTATCCTTTGATAGTCATGGGTCCAGGGTGCCGATGACGGAGTTGGGACAGGGTCGGTATGAGGCTGTACTTCATAGCAGTCCGGGACCGAGAATCGCAACCGTTACCGCGACAGTCGGTGACACAGTTCTGGGAGTTGCAAAGGTTCAGTTTGCTGTCTCTGATCAAAGTCTGGAGTACAGTCGGACTGGACTCAACGCGGGATTGTTGCGTAGAGTAGCAGCTGTGTCAGGCGGTCAATTCGTTAAGGCAGAGAGTTTGCATGTCGAAAGGCTTGATATCCGGCCATCAAGGTTTAGACAGACGCTCTCGTTGGATATGCGGCAAACCCTCTGGGTCTATCTAGCTTTTGCTTTGTTTGCTGCAACGGAGCTGACCCTGCGTCGGATAGGGGGTTTACTATAGACTTTGGTGCTCCTATGCTACTAACACGCCAAACTGAGCCGTTGCATCAGCAGCTGAAGACAAGGGATAGTGTTTGCCTGCCGTCCCGTCTTCTACTTCGTTCTGCGTCTGGCGTGGCAGCCGGGCGCTTGCTGACTTTCACAGTAATCCTTCTATTTGGATGGTTTCTTTCTGGTGCTGCCAAGGCTGAAATCAGCCGCACGTCGGTTCCCGGAGCTAGTGGGGCATGTTTCAGTAAGAAAGAGAAGAGCTTAGGTGAGCGGGCGACTGTCTGGCTTGTAGAGCGCGGCCTGTGTCCTGAGATGGCGGTAGTAGCGGTTTCAATGCTGCCAGTGGTGGAATTGCGCGGTGCACTCCCAATAGGGCTCTTCTTCTTTCGGCCTCGCCTGACTTTCTGGAAGGTACTTGTTTTGTCTGTCCTTGGTAATATTGCGCCGATACCGGTGTTACTGCTGGTGCTGGGTTATGTAATGAGAATACTGGGCTGCGTACCTCTTCTGCGTGACTTGGTTAACTGGTTGCTGGCACGCACGCGGCAAAGGTCTGTTGTCATTCAGAAATCGGCATTTTGGGGACTCGTGTTTTTCGTAGGGATCCCTCTCCCCGGAACTGGTGCTTGGACCGGAGCACTGGCAGCTTGGTTACTGGGACTACCCTACTGGCACGCGCTTGCCTCCATATTTGCTGGTGTCCTGATCGCGGGAGCAGCGGTCAGCGTCCCATGCTTGGCGTTTCGGCAGAATCCTACGCTGGGGTTTGTCATAACCGGTGGGAGTCTCGGTATAGCATTGCTCATCCAGATTGTACGCACGTTGCGGCGTCTGCGTGCTCAGCGGCAGCCGGATACACGTTCTCTTGGGAGATAGTCACAGGCAGGTTGGTTGATGGTGCAAGGCCGTGGCAGAAATCGGGACGGTAGTTAGGCACGATTCGGGCGAGTTGGTTCTTGATCTCTTGGTGGTGGAGTTGTTCGATCACGGTGGCAAGATTCTCAATGTGGAGTAAGAGTTCTGAGTAATCATACGGACACTTTGTCCGGGCGCGGAAAATACGACTGTTTGACGTAGCGGTAGTACCTTCCTCAGCAGTCAGCAGTTCTTCGAACAACTTTTCTCCGGGTCTAGGTGCAGCGGTAATGATTGGAATGTCTACATTAGGAGTTAACCCTGAGAGCTCGACCATCCTGTGCGCGAGGTCCCAGATTCTGACTGGCTTACCCATGTCTAGCACAAACACCTCGCCACCATGTCCCATGTTGGCGGCCTGCAAGACGAGGACAACTGCCTCACTGGTCAGCATGAAATAGCGCCGCATGTTACGATCTGTCACGGTGATAGGGTGGCGCCGGATGATGCAGTTTCGAAAGACTGATGTAACACTACCCCGGCTGTCAAGGACGTTGCCGAATCGTACTGCCACCGTACGCAGGCCACCAAGCCCGTTCATGGCAGTGGCTATCATTTCGCCCAGCCTCTTGGTTGCGCCCATCGTGCTTGTTGGATTGACGGCTTTGTCAGTGGAGATATAGATTAGGCAGGAAGTGCCGTGCTGGACTGATGCCTTGAGCACGTTGTGCGTTCCAATGACGTTTACCCGTACGGCTTCCGCCGGATGAAACTCCAATATTGGCACGTGTTTGTAAGCGGCAGCATGGAACACGAGTTCTGGGCGAGAACGACGGAAGGCGGTTTCGAGATCTCGAGGTCTTGTAATGTCGCCCAGAAAAGGAACAATTGTGATGTCTGTGTGACTCGAGCGGAGCTCTCTTTCAATGCCAAAAAGGCTCGAGTCGTCGCGCTCAAATAGTACCAAACGTGCGGGTTCGAATCTGGCCAACTGTCGGCAAAGTTCGGCACCGATGGATCCGCCAGCTCCAGTAATGAGGATATTCTTGCCGCTGAAGACTTGGCGCATTTCGTGAACGTCAACTGTCACCGGTGGTCGACCAGTCAGTTCGTGGATGCAGAGTCTTTCAAGCTCGCTGAGGTTGGAATGGTCTTGGATGATGTCTACAGGGGATGGTATGGTCTTGATTTCCACGTTCGTCTTACGCTTAAGACTGGAGTAAAGCTCATCCAGACTGAATCCGGAAGTGGACGCATGGCTAACTAAGACGACCTCTGCGCGGTGGCGCTCAACGATGTCGACGATGTCTTTCGTGTTTCCGACTACTTCAATGCTTTGTTCAAAGGAACCAACCTGGCTGGGGTCGGGGTCGACGATGCCAATCATATGGTACCCAAAGTTGGTCAGCCAGCGCAGAAAGTTCGGCAGAAAGTGGGTGTTGCGAGTAGACATGACTACAAGCGTTCTTTTGCCACCGATTGTACGGAAGAGAGGTTCGACCAGTAACCGCTTTGAACCGCGGAAGGCAGAAAGAAAGAGAAAAAGGTTAATACCCCATAGTAGAGGATTCGGCAGAACAATATCCGTTGTTCTCAGTAGAACGTCTGCTGATGCCAGGAGGAGAGTAACAACGAAAACCACAGAGAAAAGTCGCCGAAGATCAGCTACGGAGAATGTTACTCGAGCGAGGCGGTAGTCGCGGCTGATAAGATTAGCGGAAATTACCAGTACAGCTGCGCCTATTGCCATCAAAACTGGAGGTGCTCCCGCAATTGGATGGGAGGTGTGAATCAGGTGCAGGGTGAGAGCGGTGGCGAGGACAACCGCAATTGTGTCGCCTAGTATGAAAAAAGATTGGTGGCGCTCCGCAATTCTTATACAGAGTGCGATCGCCGATTGAAAGGAGGTTAGCCTCTGTTGGATGGCGGTAGATAGCGGAGTTTTCGGCCGGTCTAACGTTGTTCTGCCTTGTTCTTCGGTTCGTGCAATACTCAATTGAACTTCCCCCGTTGGCTCGCCACTTGCGCAGACGACAGTTCTCAGAAGTGGATAGCAACAAGTGTGCCCAAACCAACTGAGCGAACTAAGTGCCTTATCCGTTGCTAGTTACTGTGTCAGACCGGGTGTGGTCGTTCTGCTTTTGACGAACAGTGAGTACCTGTAACTCAGCCAGTGACTTTGGGATATGAAATGCGACGACGGGCAGCTTCTTGGCCAAGTTGTTCCAGTGTCAGAAGATGGCGTTGTGCATAGTTTGATAATCTAGGGGCGGGGGCTAGCTTGCTGGAGATACTTGAGGAATTCCCTAACCCTTGGTACTTCTGAGGAATGTGGTTCGAGCTCAAGATAGCGTTGTAGATACCTGATGGCGCTGTCATTTTGGCCGTCCATGGCAAATACTAGTCCTTTGTTTTCAATGGCTGCTGGGAAGTCAGGATAGTAGGCTAGGGCAAGGTTGAAGTCGGCTATAGCGTCCTGCGAGTTGCCGACCTCGAAACTTAGCATACCCCGGCGATTGACAGTTGCAGCGAATCGACGACAGAGGTCGATAGAGGCAGGATCGTGGAAGTGACTTGTTCGATAACGGTCAGGGCCCGGGAAGGAGAGTGTGAACAGTCTTATCGGGACGGAATCCTCAGCCCGGCGTACCCGGTAAGTAAGGCCGGCTAGTTCGAAATCAAAGTTCCCCCAGGTCCGGATCGGCCATTCGCCAAAGTCTCGGGGGAACCAGTATATTGGTAACAGGTCTATCCAACTATCCCAGAGAGTGTGTCTTATTAGTTGGGTTGTTGATTTCGCCAGCTCACCGAAGGAAACGTCTGATAGCCGGCTACCTCCTGTCCAGAGGCGTTCGGCAGCCGTTTTGCAGCTAGCCGGAACCGACATCGCTTGGGCCAACTGGTCTAGGTACCAAGGGAAAGCGAGATGGTGTTCGCTGACCACAAGCATCGGGTGTTCGCAAGTACTGTTGCGGGCAACCCAGCGCAGACCCATGTACAGGCTGTAATCGTCAGTGAAGAGGATCGAGTTCTTGGCTTCGCGAGCGACTGCCTTGCTCAGATCGGCTAGTCCGTGAAGGCGTGACCTGTCTTGCAGTGGATACGAGACGATCAGTTTGATGGCGATACCAAGGAGAGTGACTAGGGTAACTAGCTTTACGGCTCTTGTCCGCCTGAGCGTGGCAACCCCACATCCAATAACAATTGCGGCTAGGAGCCATGCGGGCAGGAAGTAACCTTCTTTGTCAGGTATATTATAGGCTATGGCCGCAGTGATTGATACTACAAAACCCAGGGTGATTGCTACGTACCAGCTGCGGTGTAATCGGCATAGCCAAGCTAAACCAGGAACAGCAAAGAT
>JBDRUL010000046.1:0-7509 GCA_039801305.1 Caldifarciminota bacterium
CCGGAAGACCCTGCAGCCGGCACACGACTGGTACCGTTCTCGCGGGTGCTCTATATTGAGCAGGAAGACTTCATGGAGTCGCCACCGCCGAAGTATTACCGCCTGGCACCGGGCAGGGAGGTGCGGCTGCGCTATGCCTATTTTCTGAAGTGCACCGATGTGGTGAAGGATCCGGCGAGTGGTGAGCCCGTCGAGCTCCACTGCACCTATGATCCGGCAACACGGGGCGGGACTGCTCCTGAGGGACGGAGAGTGAAGGCGACGATTCACTGGGTCTCAGCCGCGCACTCGGTGCCGGCAGAGGTGCGGCTCTATGACCATCTGTTCATCCGCCCGGATCCGGACGATGTTCCGGCAGGGGAGGACTGGAAGTCGAGTCTGAATCCCCGGTCGCTCACGGTACTGACCGGCTGCCGGCTGGAGCCGTCTCTTGCAGCTGCCCGAGTCGGTGACCGTTTTCAGTTTGAGCGGCTCGGCTACTTCTGCGTTGATCCGGATTCGAAGGGAGAACGTCTGGTCTTCAACCGTACCGTTACTCTGCGTGATGAGTGGCAGCGGATTCAGAAGCGGCAGGCAGCGACAGGGGTATCATAGTCGGAGGTGAAGGTGGATTTCTTTCAGAAGCTGGATTCAGCCGAGGGGTTGAAACTCCTTTGCGGGATGGTGATCACTGTTGGTCCGCGGTCGGCAGGGGGGCAGCAGCAGTTCAGCGTGAGAACAGTTCAGGGCAGGCGCGGGGCAAAGGCGGCTGAGTACGGTCTGTTGGCGCTTCACTATTATGGCCATATTCTTGCCCGTTATCCCCGAGCCGAGTCAGTGGGGTATGAACGGTCAGGCAGTCTGCAGGCGTGGATAGGCCGGATAATCGAAGAGGGTATCTGGCCCGGGTCTGACCTTGTCAGTTATGCCGGCCTGTCAGAAGAGATGTGTGTTGTGCCTGCCACTGAAGGCAGAGAGATTCTCGTGGCGCTTATCCGGCCGCTGTTTGGCGAAGATCTGGATGCGGTGGTTGAGATACCTGCAGGTATCGAAGAGCGGACCCTGATGCTTTCGGTTGTTGCTCTATTGCAGGGACTGATACCGGTTCTGGACGATGACAGTGTTCAGCTGCTGGACAACGCCCTGCGTTACCTGCGGTCGTATCACGACGAAGGAGCGGACTGGTCAGCAGCGGGAGCTGCGCGGAGTCTTGCCAACCGGGCTTTCCGGCAGGCAGGCGGTAGTGCTGCCTGAATACTAGCCGTTTGCGGCAGCAGCTGCCCAGCGCTGGCGCCGGCGTTCGGCACGGGTTTCGAAGATCACATACAGTACCGGTATCAGCACCAGCGGCAGAAGTGTTGAGAAGATCATACCGCCCGCCATTGCCCGTCCGAGTGGTGCCCAGAGTTCAGAGCCTTCGCCAATCTGCAGTGCCAGCGGCAGCAGTCCGAATATGGTGGTGAGCGAGGTCATCAGGATGGGGCGCAGTCTGACCCTGCCGGCTTCTTTGACCGCGTCGATCAGCGAGAGGCCACGGTTACGGCGGAGCTGATTGCAGTAGTCCACGTAGACGATGCCGTTGTTGACGACCACACCCACCAGTACCAGCACGCCCAGTCCGGATATCACTGATAGCGATGTCCTGGTAATGAACAGTGTCCAGAGCACGCCGACGATGGCAAAGGGTACGCTGAAGATGATGACGAACGGGTCGCGCAGGGATTCGAACTGGGATGCCATTACCATGAAGACAAGGATGGCAGCGATCAGCGTCACCAGTGCGAGGTCGCGAAAGGCGTTTAGCATCTCCTCATAGGAGCCGGAGAGCCGGATCGTGAACCCGGCGGGAACGACTATCGGTCTTATCGCCCGGCTGACGGCAGCGGCAAGCTGACCTGACGTTGTTCCGACCGCGTTGCCGGTGATGCGGACTATCCGTTCGGTGTTGCGGTGTTCAATTATCAGCGGCGACGTGCCGGTTCGGACAGTGACCAGACTGCGCAGCGGGACTGGTCCCATGGGACCAGTGATGGTCGTGCCGAGAACTTCGGCAAGGGAATTTCGCTGCCGCTCATCGAGTCGCACAAAGATGTCGTACTCGCGTCCCTCGAGCCGGAACTGACTGGCAGCGTTGCCTTCAATCTGGGTGCGCAGTGCTGATCCGATCTGGTACGGAGTGAGCCCGTAGAGCGCGGCCTGCTGACGGTCTACTATCAGCTGGATTTCGGGTTTGCCCGGTTCACGGCTGGAACGGAGGTCGACAAGGCCGGGTATCGTTTCGATCGCGGCGATGACCTGGCGGGTCAGGGTCTCGGCGACCGCAAGGTCATGGCCGATGATGTCAAGTTGCAGCGCGGCACCACCGACTCCAGCCATGCTCACAAAGGAGAGTTCCGAAGCCCGGACTTTGAGTCCCGGTATCTGAGTGGCTGCCTGACGGATGCCCTGATCGAGCTCGGCGATTGAGTGGCGGCGCTGGCGCTTGGGTTTGAGTATGATATTGAGTTGACCGGCATTGGGGCTGGCGTTGCCCATGATTGTGGCGAAGACATTGGAGCCAGCACCGATCTGGGTGGCGATTCCTTTGACGTCGTCTGACCAGTTGTTGCGGATATAGTCTTCCAGACGCGAAACAGCGCTGTCGGTGACCGCGAGGTCAGTCCCCACCGGCATTTCGGCAATGACCTGATGGAACCAGCTCTCCTGCATGGGTATGAACTCCCTGCCGATGAAGGGAATGAGCCCGAGGCTTACGAGCAGCAGCAATACAGCCACCGCTACAACTACCCGCTTGTGTCCTACTGCCCAGCCGATCAGACGGTCATAGAGTGCTTCGAGTCGGCGGTAGACACGTTCGCTCCAGCCTCTAAGTCCGGAGCTGACCGTTTCGGGTCTGGGCATCCGGAGATAGCGGCTGGCAAGTGATGGAATGAGGGTGAGTGCTACTGCCAGCGAGGCAGCGAGGGAGCCGACGACTGCCCAGACCAGTTCACGGAAGAAGATCTGGAGCAGTCCCCGGACAAGCAGCATCGGCAGGAAGACAACGACTGTTGTCAAGGTCGAGGCGGTGATAGCCATTGCCACTTCGTTGGCACCGGTGCTGGCAGCAGCGATCGGCTCAGCACCCCTTTCGCGGTGCCGGAAGATCGATTCAAAAACCACTATGCCGTTGTCGACCACCATTCCGACCGCCATTGCCAGACCGGCCATCGAGAGGATGTTCACCGAGAAACCGAGCAGGAACATGAAGAAGAGGGCAAAGAAGACCGATACCGGAATGGCAAATGCCACAAACATCGTGGCACGCAGGCGGCGCAGAAAGAGGAAGAGAACAATTACCGCCAGTATTCCACCGAAGAGGATATTGGCGGCTACGCTGGATACTGAGCGAGTGACCTGTTGTGAGCTGTCGAAGAAGACCGTGGCGTTGCAACCGGCGGGCAGAGTGGAGCGGAGTCTTTCGAGTTCCCGACGTGCTGCTGCTGCGACCCGAACGGTGTTGGCATCAGGCCGGCGCTGGACGACCACGAAGACACAGCTCTGACCGTTATAGCGGGCGATTGCCTGCCGTTCTTCGGGCTGCCAGGAGACATCGGCAATCTCCTTGAGCAGGATCGGCGAGTTGCCACGTGATCCAACCACTGTGTTGCGGACGGCCTCGATGTCAGGATATTCGCCGAGCAGGCGGATGAGGTAGCGCCGTCCCTGGGCGGTGATCGAGCCGGCCGGATAGTTGAGGTTCTGGGCTTTGAGTGTCAGGTTCAGGTTGTCTATGCTGATGCCGGCAGCCGCCAGTCGGCGCAGATCGACACTCACCAGAACCTGGCGTCTGGTACCGCCGGCTGCCGAGGCAGTGGCGACGCCCGGAGCGCGCTGAATACCATCGGCAATGTCCTCAGCGATGTCCCGCAGAGTCATCGGGTCGACATCGCCGTAAACGCCGATCTGTAGCACCGGCATCATCGAGGCATCAAACTTGAGAACAAATGGTCTTGAGGCTGCGTCGGGGAGTTGGGCTACAGCCATATCGAGTCGGTCACGAACGTCTGATGATGCGGCGTCGAGATCGGTGCCCCACTCGAACTGGATCTGGATGACCGAGATGTTCTCGAGCGAACGGGAGGTTATGTCCTTGATGCCGGAAATGGTGCCCACGCGCTTTTCGATGGGATCGGTGATCTCGGATTCGACTTCAAGCGGCCCGGCGCCGGGATAGAAGGTAGCGATGACGATCATCGGCAGGGTGACTTTGGGAAATACATCTACCGGCATACGGGTCACGCCGACCAGTCCGAATACGAGCAGGGCAAGGGTAACCATTATCGTGGTTACCGGTCGACGGATGGCAGTGTCGGATAGTCTCATCGGTTCTGGGTCTCCACCGGGTTGACGGCCTGACCGTCACGGATGTGCTCCTTGCCCAGAGTCACGACCCGTTCTCCGGGCTGCAGACCGCTCGTGATCTCCACCAGTTCGTCACCGAGCAGTCCGATCTGGACAGTGCGGAATCGGGCAATGTTACCCTCGACGACTGTTACCCGGTATGTACCGTCCGTGAAGAGAGCGGTAAGCGGAACAGCAATGGCGTTCTGGCGTTCTTCAGCAAGCACCCTTACCCCAGCTGACATTCCCGGAACAAGACGCCGGCCAGGGTTGGCAACAGCTATCTCGATTGCTGCGGAGCGCGTCAGCGGGTCGAGCATCGGGGGAACACTGGTCACAGTGCCGGAGAATACTGTGTCTGGAATCGCCGAGAACTCAAGCTCCACTCTGGCACCGCGACGGATATAGGGCAGGTCAGCTTCGCTCACCAGAGCCCGGGCCTTGATCCGGCTGGAGAAGCTGGCTACGACGGCAAGCGGAGTTGACGGCGAGACGGACTGGCCGGGTTCGACATAGACTCTGCCGACTGTACCGGTGATGGGCGAGAGTACCGGCCCAGGCTGATAGTCCATACCCGGAATATCGTTGAGGACATAGGCAATCGGCTCGCCGGCAGCCACCGTTGTGCCTTCGGGTTTGACAATGGCAGTCACCCGCCCGGCAATCTTCGAAAATACCATCGTCTGATTCTCACCCTGCAGTGTTGCGAGTAGGTGGACGGTGCGGACGACATTGGCAGTGCGCACCGGCTCAACACGGACAGCGAGCGGTGCTTCAGCTCTGGTGCCGCCGTGTTTCTGCCCGCGGCAGCCCCAGATGGAAATAAGAGAGAGTATAAGCAGAGTCATCGCAGGAATTCGTCTCATTGTGCTCCTCTCAGAATTCGCCGGCTGCGCGGGCAAGCCGTGCCCGTGCGATCCGGCAGGCGGCTAGTGAATTCAGATATGACACCCGCGCCTGTGTCAGCTGGAGCTGAGTGTCGAGATACTCAAGATTGGTCAGAGTTCCGCTCTGATAGCGTTGCTCAGCCAGTTTCAGTGCCTGGTCTGCAAGTTCAGCGTTCTGCTGCTGATAGAGCAGGTTCTGCTGCTCCTGTCTGAGTGCGGCAGTCTGCGCCTGAACTTCGAGCCGGACAGCCTCTTCAAGCATCCTGACAGCGATGCGGGCTTGTTTTTCCCGGGCTTCAGCCTGCTTCAGCCTGGCAAGATTGGCACCACCGGTGAAGATGGGCCAGCTTATTCCGGCAGTGACGTTCCAATCTGAGCCCCAGCGGGCGCTGAATCCGACCGGATTCTTGTAGTCGTAATTTAGGGTAGCAAAGGCGGTCGGCAGACCGGCGGTGCCGGCGATGCGCCTGCCGAGTTCGGCGACTTGAGCCGAGCGTCGGAGCTGAAGCAGCTCGGGCCGGCGCCGTAGCGCAGAATCGGTGAGAGCATCCAGATCAAAGCTGCAGGTTTCCGGTACAAGTTCGCCGACCAGTTTCAGCGGACTGTCCGGTGCCAGACCCGTGACATGGCGTAGAGCCGAAAGCGCCAGCTCGGCGCCGGTTTCAGCCCGGACGACCTGAGCCCTCATATTGGTCAGCCCGACTCGGGCGCGCATCACATCGAGCTTTGAAGCCAAGCCGTTGTCACAGAGCCGCTCGACCTGTTCCACATGGCGGCGGAGCTGCTCTTCGGACTCGCGCATCAGTTCGACCAGTCGCTGGGCAAGCATCGCTTGATAGAAGGCTTCTATTGCCTGCACCCGCGCCTGAGCGCGCGACTGCCGTGCGGCCTCGCGCTGTATGTCAAGGTTCAGGTCAGCAATGCGCCACGCATTCAGGAGCTTTCCCCAGGTGAAGAGGGTCTGCGAAAGACTGGCACGCAGGACATAGTTATTGGCGCTGCCCAGGCTCATTCGGTAGGTGTCGACGCCTACGGCAACCGGAATGGGAACGGTAGAGCCGAGATAGCCACCCTGCGGATCGAAGACCGGCACTCCGAATACTGACTCGTGGGGGGCGAGCATCGTGAACTCACTGACCTTGGCAAGCCGAGTATAGGTGCCGGTTCCTGAGAGCTGAGGAAGAAAGCTGCCGAATGCAACAGCACGACCGGCAGCAGCTTCCTGAAGCCGGGCAGCGGTCATTTCGACAAGGTCGGGGTTTGCCAGAGCCAGTTCAACAGCGCGGTCGACATCGAGCTCGAGTGTATCAGCCGTCGCCGGTAATAGAGGCAGTAGAGTCAGAAGCACTCCGGCAAGCAGGCAGCTCTTGATTTTCATGCTAACTCCCGGTCTTTGTCCGGCGTTCGGCAAGTATTCCGCTGAAGAATATCTTTTTGACCGCCCGGCACGGATCAGAGATTCTCAGTCGGTTGCCGATCGCAAACATGGCGGCGCGAAAGGCATTCATGAAAGTGAGAGCAGCGAGTTCAGGGTTAACGCGGCGGAATTCACGCCGGCTGATTCCTCTCTTTATAATTCTGCCGACTTCTCTGAGCATCGTCAGCAGGCGCGGCAGGATGTCGCGGCGGAACCGCGGAATCAGGTCTGTTGCCTGCTGCATATTCTCGCTGGAGAGCAGGGCGATGATCGCCGGTCGGGAGAGGACACCGCCTGCCCAGGCGTCAAAGACTGCCTCCAGCTGAGCCCGGGCGGTTATGGGCCGGGCCGCGATCTCGCGCAGAACCTTCACTGCCTGATCCAGCAGCCACTCGACTATCCCGACATAGAGGTCGGGTTTGTCACGGAAGTAGAGATATATCGTACCTTTGGCAACACCGGCACGGTGCGCCACATCCTCCATCTTGGTCTCGTAATAGCCCTTCTCCGAGATCACGTCAAAAGCCGCCTGAAGAATGGCTCTGCGCTTGGCATCAGATTTCTGCTTCATTTCTGCAGGGTCCTTCTTAAATGACTGGCGAGTCATTATAGATGACGGCTGCCAGCGGTCAAGGGTTGCGTGGTTCGAGAGTGGAACGTACATTCTGATACTCTACTAATGTATGACCCCGGATTGGTTTCGGTATTAACACCCGACATCATAACTCACTGTTTGTAAGCACGTTATTCAGTGGCAGGATGATACCGGGGGACTGTCCCCGGGACTGTTCCCCCAGCGGTTCCGGTGTCGGCTGTTCAGAAGGCCTCTGTTTTGGGTCTCAT
>JBDRUL010000047.1:0-7031 GCA_039801305.1 Caldifarciminota bacterium
GAGACCTGTCCGCCGCCGGTTTCGGTCGATTCACTTGCGAGAGAAAGGAGAATCGCATGGTCTATTCGTTCGCAGCTCTAGCCCTGTCTCTGGCTGCAATCGGTGCCACCTTCAGTGGTAGAGTAGTTGACAGCCGCACTGGCGAGCCGGTACCGGCAGCCGATGTTCGCATCCAGCCCGGAGACTTCACCGCTGTTACCGACTCAACGGGAACCTTTGCCGTAACCGGTGCGCTCCTGCCGGCTGAAGCCACCGTCTTTGTATCGCGCATCGGCTATGCTGCCAGGGCATTCTACAATGTCCCGACCGCCAAAATGGCAGTTCTTGCGCTGCAGCGCCTGACCCTGCCGATGGAAGGCACCTGCATCACCATGAGCCGTGTTCGCCTGCAGGATACCCGCCCGACCTCAAGGTCGCTTCCCTATGCAATTCTTGAAGGCTTCGAAACCGAGACCCGTGGCAGACCCGATATCTCTGCCGGCATTGCTCTGACCCCTTCAGCCAGCACTCAGGACTACGGCAACCTCACTACGGTTTCGCTGCGGGGCGCCACACCGGAACAGACTCTGGTAATGCTGGATGGAGTACCGCTCAACTCCGGTCTCAATGGCCTTTCTGATATCACTCTCCTGCCTGTCTTGCCTGAGAGCCGGATCGAACTGGTAAGAGGCGGCTCATCTGCAATCTACGGCGCGAACTCGGTTGGCGGAGTACTGAACCTGATCACACCGGTCGCCAACGACTCCAGACTGCAGGGAGTCTTTGGCATCGGCTCATTTGGACAGAAGCATGGTTCTCTCTCCTGCCAGCTACCAGCAGAGCCTGTCGGACTGTATCTTGCCAGCGGTCTCCTGCACGCCCGCAACAACTTTCCCTATCGCGACAGGCTCGACTCCCTCCGCCTGCGCCAGAACTCTGATATCACCCGCTGGAATGCCACAACCAAGATATCGAACAGCCGGCGATCCCGGCATCACTATTCGCTCCTCGGAGACTTCGTTCTCAGCCGGAGGGGAACACCCGGTCCGCTCAGCTGGCCGACCGACAGTGCCCGGCAGAACGACACCCGCTTGCTCGGTTTGCTCGAATACGGCTGGGAACAGAAAAGCAGCGCCAGACTCACGGCTCGACTCTACCACCAGTGGCACTGGCAGAACTACTCAAATCCCGCCGGCTATTTTCCGGCAAACGACACCCATACCATCGCCAGAACAGGACTGGAGCTCACCGAGAATCTGTTGGTTGGCGACCGTCTGGGCATGGCTGGTGGACTGCAGTCAGCATACGAACAAGCCCTCAGCACAGCTGTCGGCGAACCCGAACGTCTTGACGGCACCGCCTGGTACGAAGCCCGCTGGCAGGTCGCGTCACTCACCCTCTATCCTGCACTGCGTTGGGACATCTCGAGCCACACAGGTCACACAGGTCAGACTCGCAACAGCTTATCTGCCCTGAGTCCAAGGTTCACACTGGTCTGGTCACCAGTCTCTTTCCTTAACCTCTCGTTTGGTGCGAACCGTTCCTTCCGACAACCCACTTTCAACGAACTCTACTGGCCGGTGAGCCAGTTCACTGCCGGCAACCCCGCTCTCAAACCCGAGCACTCAACCGGACTGGACCTCGGACTCGGCGGTACTCTCTCTGCGGAAAACCGGCTGACTTGGCGCCTAGGTACCTTTGTCTCACGGCTGACCGACCTGATTCAGTGGCAGCAAGGTGTTGGCGACACCTGGCGACCGGTAAATATTGATACTGCCACAACCGCTGGTATTGAAACAGAACTTGAGACAGAGTTCAACCTTGTTCCAACCCGTGCCGGTCTCAACTACAGCGCTACCTATATGGTCTGCCGTTCCAGAGGTGCTGACCTGCCCTACCGTCCCCGGCTGACCGGACATGTTTCGTTCTGGCTCTCCCTCATCCAGAATAGAACAGAACCTGGCCGCCAGAATCACAGTGACTGCATCCGGCTCGTCATCACTGCCCGCGGATCATCAAGGCGATTCGGCGATGCCGCCAACCAGGACACTCTTCCCGGCTATCTCCTGTTTGATGCCGAAGCGGCACTCGCACCCCCTGTGGGCAGAAACAACCTGTCGGTCCGTGCCGGCTGCCGGAATGTACTTGATCACCGCTATGAGACCGCCAGAGGGTATCCAGTGCCAGGACGCAGCCTGTATGCGGAGATTGAGCTGAGCTACTCTGGAAATCTGCTGGCGCCAAGACGACCTGACTAGGGAAGGCTGTCAGGGAGAACTGCGGCACGGAGCTCGGCAATGTAGCCGTCACGCACGCGGCTGAAATCTGCCATCAGGCTGCTGGGCACCGGTTCAGCCCGGGGGGGGATCACTTTCAGCGGATTCACGGGTATTCCGCCACGCCTTATCTCGAAATGGAGATGTGGTCCGGTGGCAACTCCAGTCATCCCCACATACCCGATCGTCTGACCCTGCCTTACCCGTCGTCCTGTCCTGACCCCGGGTCCGAACCCGGAGAGATGCCCGTAGCGGGAGGAAAGGCCGCCGGTGTGCTGAATCTCAACGAGCCTGCCATAACCGCCCCGCCAGCCTGCAAACGAGACACTGCCGTCAGCAATCGCACTCACCGGCGTGCCACTTGGCGCACCATAATCCACGCCCTGATGCTGCCGTCGCACCCGATATATGGGATGAAACCGCATCCCGAAGTAAGAAGTCACTTTGGCAAACTGCAGCGGTGAACGCAGTACCGTCTTGCGCAGCGACTGCCCGCGCTCGTTGTAGTAGTCTGAATGACCTGCAGGCGTCCGGTAGTAGAAACCGGCATAGGTTCCTACTCTGCCTTTGAACTGAACAGCATAGATGCGTCCGTCGCGCAGGAATACCGAATCGACATAGTACTTCTCCAGCAGGATGGCGAACGAATCACCCTCATTCACTTCGGTGAGAAAGTCAACCTCATAGCTGAGGATCTCCGCATAATTGACCACCAGCGCCGGGCGTTCGCCCATGCTGATGAGCGTGTTCCACAGGGAGCTCTTCACTTCGCCGCGTATTACCGTGCGCACGGTATCGATCGGTCGCTGAAACTTCTCGACAGTCAAGATGCCGGATGAATCCCACTCGAGGCTGTATCCGCTGCTCAAATCCTTGAAGTACCTGATACCCACCAGCGATAACCCCTGATAGCAGAACGCAACCGAATCACCCGGACGCATACTTCGGAACGGAAAGTCGGTGCGACCGAGCGCAGCATACACCGACTCGATCATTGCTGCCGACAGGCACCATCGCCCAAGCACCGTGGCGAGTACCTCGCCCGTTCTCAGCGCGTCGCCGGCATAATACACCGAATCCGGATGGGGCAGCTCCGGTCCGCACACATATCTCGGCCTCAATCTGGAACGCAGCAGCAGCCCGACGGCTGCCAGCATCAGCACAAGGAGTACTATTCCCAGCCTGAACGCAACTATTGCCCACGGACGGGCAGGTTCAGGAGCGGCTGGCGCTGGTATCATACCCTACCTGTCAAGCAGTTCAATCTGACCAGGGTCATTGACAATCATCTCCGGCGCGCCCTTGTATTCCTTGATGATACCGGTAACCCTTATCCGGCGCCGCAGGTAGTAGTTTTCAGGCTGCGGCGGAAACTTCGCAAAGTCCTGACTGAATATCGCCACCCGGAAGTAGCGTCGGTAGTCCTGATGGAAGTTCAGAAAACAGACTCTGCCCGAGTTGTAGGTCGCTACCACAACACCCTCAACTGCGACAAGTCTGCCGACATAGTTGCCGGCATCTGCCCATGAGATTACTGGCAATCCACGAGCCGTCGTCTCTGCGCTCACCGACTCCGCAGCAATCCTTGCCTGCAGCAGCTCCAGCGTGGGCGGCTGAAACACGTTGAACGCCCACAGTCCCCGACCCGCTCGGGCAGCGCTGCGCTCAAGTGCCAGCAGACTGTCCCAGTAGCGCAACGTATCCTGAAACTTGCGGGGAACCGCGTACCCACACGCCACCAGCTCAAGATTCACCATCGTATCGCCAACCCATACATAGCGCAGGAGTCTGCCGTACTCGTCACGGTCCACTTTGTCCTGCTCCAACCTGACCTGTTTGCCGAGCACCAGTTTCTCCAGTATGTCGCGAGCTATGTCTCCACCCGGCTGATAGAGCTCGGGTGTATCAACTCCCAGCAACCTGACGCGCGCCGAATCGGCAGTAAGAAAGGTATCGCCGTCGTATACCATCACAACCCTCTCTGCCAGAACCAGAGTTGCCAGCACCAGCAGCACGAGCATTCTCGAGGCTCTCATCACGTGCTCCTCTCCACCCGGACGACGCAACCAATCGGATTCATTTCAGGGAAACAGATCCTCATCGTATCATCCCAGCCGACTGCCAATCTGGTATATGGCAACTGCCAGTGACCAGCCAAGCAACAGGGTATAGCCCACCGCCAACGCCGTCCACCGCCAGTTTGTCTCCCGTCTGATTGCGGCGATGGTAGCGACACAGGGTATGTAGACCAGTGACATCACCATGAAGGCATACGCCGAGACAGGGGTGAAGCTCTGACGCAGCACCTGAACGACTCCCTGAGGACCAGTACCATGAATCGCCGCCATCGTACCCACCACCAGCTCCTTGGCAACCACCCCTGCCAGAAGTGCCACCGCAGCCCACCAGTAGCCGAAACCGGCTGGCGCCAGCACTGGCGCAACCAGACCGCCGAGCCGTCCGAGCAGGCTGCTGCTGGAGGCATACTTCACACCCCACGGCAAAGTCCCCAAGAGCCAGATGACGACCGACGCAGGAGCTATTACTGTTCCGGCTTTACGCACGAAAAGCCATGTCCTCAACCAGGTGTGAAGCAGTAGACTTCGCAGAGTCGGTGGATGATAGGGCGGCAGCTCCATGATAAGTGGAGCAATCTCTTCCCTGAAGAAGATTCTCTTGAACAGCCGCGCCACCACTACCGCCAGAACAATCCCGAGCAGATACAGCGTAAAGACCACCAGCCCCTGTTGCTTCTGAAAGAAGGCACCCGCAAAGAGTACGTAGATTGGCAGCCGCGCTGAACAGGAGATCAGCGGATCCACGAGTATCGTCAGGATCCTGTCCTTACGCGACTCCAGTACCCTCGTCGCCATTATGGCCGGCACATTGCATCCGAACCCGACTATCATCGGAATAAAGGACTTGCCGTGCAGACCCAGCAGATGCATGAACTTGTCCATCACAAAGGCTGCGCGCGCCATGTAACCCGACTCCTCCAGCAGGGCGATGACAAAGAACAGAATGAGTATGTTAGGAATGAAGACAAGTACCGACCCGACGCCAGCGATCAACCCATCAGCGACGAGAGAAACCAGCCACGCCGGTGCACCGAGCACAGCGAGACCGCTGCCAATGACGCTTCCCAACCAGCCGAAGAAGCGATCGATCAGCCCGCTGAGCGGAGAACCGACCGTGAACACCAGATGAAACGTCCCCCACATAATCAGCACAAACGCCGGTACCCCGAACCAGCGACTGGTCACTATCCGATCTATGTCGTCTGAAAGCTGCAGCCGGGAGCTGACTGCCGGTCGCTGTCGCGTACACTCCTTTACGAGCCCTTTCAGAAACCCGTACCGCCGCCCGACAATTGCTGTTGCGACATCGGTACCGACGTGCCTCGTCAACGCCGAACGCACTTCGTCAAGCACCAGCTTCAACGCCCTGCCGCCTTCGACGGCTTCAATCTCTGACAAGAGAATCGGATCTCCCTCCAGAAGACGCAGCGCCCACCATCGGGCAGAGCCCTTATACTGCGGCAGGAGTCGCCTTGCCGCTTCAGCCAGAGTCACCAAGCCGGCATCGATGTCATCCCCGTAGCTGATCTGACGACCCGTTGGCAGCTGTTCGCGATTAACGTCGTGAAGTACCCGGCGCAACTCATCGACGCCGACCCCGCGCGACGCAACCGTTTCCACAACTCTTACGCCCAGCAGTCGACCCAGTTTGGCAGTATCAACCTCGAACCCGCGCGCCTCGGCGACGTCAACCATGTTCAACACCAGAACCACCCGGGCACCAAGCTCCAGAAGCTGAATGACAAGATAGAGATTGCGCTCAAGATTGGCAGCGTCGACAACCGCGACAATCGCATCCGGCTTCTCGTAAATGAGATAGTCACGGGCTATACGCTCGTCGATCGTGTAGGCATCGAGGGCATAGGTACCAGGCAGATCAACGACACGCACCTCATGCCCCTGGTAGGTAAAACGTCCTTCTTTCCGCTCTACTGTCACCCCTGGCCAGTTGCCAACAGACTGATGCATTCCGGTCAACGCATTGAAGATGCTCGTCTTGCCGGAGTTGGGGTTGCCGGCAAGCGCAACTCTTATCTCCCGCTTGCCCGTCATCGCCTGACCGCCTCCGCGGATACCACTGTCACCCGCTGTGCCACGCCCCTGCCGATCCCCAGTTGCCTGCCGGCTAGTTCAATCTCAACGGGTCCCTCCTCAGAATCCCGAATCTTTACCAGCATCACGTTCTCCACAAACCCCATAGCAGAAAGCCGACGCCTCATTCCCCAGCCGCCAGCAATTTCGACTACACGCAATTTCGTCTTGGCCGGTGCCTGCAGTAGAGTCATCGTCGGCATCTTGTCCACCAGTACCAGCGCCGCTTCCTCCTTGCGCAAAGAAAGACAGTAGCCCATCAGTTCGTAGGCCACCGGATCACCCAGCGGCGCGCAGCACCTGACCGCCACCTCTGTTCCGGCAACGAATCCCATCGCATACAGCCGCTGTCGCAACTCAGGTTGACCTTCTACCCGTACCACCGTACCCCGTTCTCCTACCTTCAACTCACTCAACCGGACCAAAATCCCGCTTCTCCCTTATCAGCTGCCCATGACCTGTTCTGCGGCTACGAAAACAGCACCATCACAAGCCGACTGCACGGGTTTCCTAGCTCCGCATAAGCAGCAGGATGCTCATGGCCATCAACCCCATCCCGGAGAGAAGACCGGCAACGCTCGCATGCTCATTGCCATATCGGTATGAG
>JBDRUL010000047.1:7041-7447 GCA_039801305.1 Caldifarciminota bacterium
CATCAGTCGCCACAACCACCATCAAGCCCGCCACAACCGCCAATAACCCGGCAAGGAGCTTCGGCGTCAGAAACGGCATCAGCATCGCCGCTGCCAGCAATGCTCCAATCAGCTCCGCCGCGCCGGATAACGCCGACCAGAACAGCCCCTTCCTGCGCGAACCGGTAGCACAGAACACCGGTACTGCCACAGCCATACCCTCCGGGACATTATGCAGAGCAATAGCCAGAGCTATTGCCGCACCCAAACCCCTATTCCTCATCGCACCCGCAAATGTTGCCATCCCCTCGGGAAAGTTGTGTATACCTATACCCAGAGCAATAAGGAGCCCGGTACGCAGCAACCTTTCACTGTCAATCTCGCATCCCTTGGCTGCCCGTCCTTCCTGCTCTGCTACAAACCGGTG
>JBDRUL010000048.1:0-7439 GCA_039801305.1 Caldifarciminota bacterium
GATCCCGACTTTTTGAAGTATTCGATCAAGGATTTCGACGTTGGGATGCAGGCGTCGCAAACAGCTGGCGATGTCGCGGGCAAGTGAAGCGTCGGCTGGAGCCATCCGGGCGAGCCGGCGCAGAACAGTCATCTGTTCGGAGAAACGGTTCTCATCATGCAGATGGTCATTGAGAAGACTGAGAAGAAGGAAGGCCTTGCCGGGCGGTCCCCACTGTTCAACCAGATCTGCCAGTGCCAGTAGAACTGTCATAGACTGGTCGCCCTCGATGAGCTCAAGCCATGTTTCGTCGAGCTCGTCGTACTGCTTCCTGCCCAATTGCTGCCGGAACTTCTGAACAAGATTCTCCATCAGCGGGGTAGAATAGGAGCGCCTTCTGTGAAGTCAAGCTGGCTGTACCGTATCACCCAGGTAGGAGCCGGGGCAAACCCGCCGACGGTCCTTCTATTGGGGCTTGAGACAGTGGTTGTCGCCTACGCTGGGTGATTCTGTTACTTGCGGTATTTCAGAATGTTACCGTGCCGGGGGCTGTCCAGGGGACAGTCTGGGGGATAGTTTCCCTGTCAAAAGGTCTTCCTAGTGCGGTTCGGCTGGCTGTACTTCTGGTGGCTAGAGATGCTTATCCTAGAGTTTGTATTTCTGCTCGCGGACTTGGAACTTGATTCAGTTCTCGGCTCTGATGTTCAAGTCGGTTTGGTTTGCAGCCCGGACGCGAAGCCTACAAGCTTGCATGGCGGAATCCCGGGCTATCGCAGCGTATGATTTACCCCAAGATGTAATCAGCGATAGGACATCAGGCATCCGGTTCCGGGGGTAAGGTGAGGTTGCGTACCATTGCTACACGGTTGAGGACAAGGCACGATTACAGGCTCGGCTCGAGGTCCTTTTCTTGACTGAAGAGAAAGGCGGACTAGACTAGCCGGTCTTAGAAAGCGAGTTAAGATGAAGACGAAGAAGGTAGTTCTTTTCGGTCCGCCGGGCTCGGGTAAGGGTACTCAGGCTGAGCTACTGAAGGAACGTCTGGGTTTTGAGCACTACTCAACTGGCGAGGTGTTTCGTGACCATATTGCCCGCAGGACGCAGGTTGGACAGATGGTCGAGCAGTTTGTGACATCGGGTAGGCTTGTGCCGGATGAACTGGTGCTGGAGGTGGTGAGCAGCTTTGTTCGAGAGCGTTCAGACCGTTCGATAGTGTTCGACGGTTTTCCAAGGACGCTGGCGCAGGCTGAAGGTCTCGACCGTGTGCTGGCACTCTGCCATACAGGCGTCGATTTGGCAGTGCTGGTTGATTTGGCAGATGATGAGGTGGTGAAGCGTCTTACTGCCCGGCGGCAGTGTCGGCGCTGCGGGAAGATCTACAACCTGACTTTCAGTCCCCCGGGGCAGGAGGGGATATGCGATAAATGCGGCGGAGAGCTTTACCAGAGGCGAGACGATTCTGAGAGAGTTATTCGAGATCGTCTAGAGGTTTATCACCGTCAGACCAAGCCACTAATAGAATACTACCGGAACCAGCAGAAGCTACAGGAGATTGACGGCTCTATCGGACGTGATCGGGTCTATCAGGAGTTACTCCGTTTGATGGCAAACGACCACTGAGAGGAGTAGGGAGTTCTGTTTCTTACGCAACAGCCACCCAGCGTCAGGAATGTGGGGCGGTCTGCTTATGGCTCTTTATATTAAGACACAGCGTGAAATTGAGGGAATCCGCAGGGCAGGCGAGATTGCTGCTGGTGCGTTGAGGGCGGCTGGGGCAGCGGTGAAGCCCGGTGTGACTCTTCTTGAGCTTGAACGGGTCTGCGTGGAGTATATTCGCAAGAGGGGCGGTGAGCCTACTTTTATGGGATATCGCGGTTTCCCGGGTGCTGTCTGCCTGAGTGTTAACGATGAAGTGGTACATGGCATCGCCGGAGAGCGGGTCTTGGTCGAGGGCGACATTGTCAAGATCGATGTTGGTGTTACCCGTGACGGACTGATTGCCGATATGGCTCGCACTATTGCCGTAGGCGCAGTGAGTGCGGAGGTGCGGTCGTTGATACTGGCGACAGAAGAGGCTTTCTGTCGCGCACTTAAGCAGGCACGGCCAGGTCACCGGGTTGCACACATCAGTCAGGCAATTGAGGAGTATGTGACTGCCCGCGGGTATTCGGTGGTCAGAGAACTGTGTGGTCACGGCGTCGGGATCGAACTGCACGAAGAGCCGAGTGTGCCCAACTTTGTAGCGCGGCAGCGTGGTGTCGAGTTGAAACCGGGAATGACTCTGGCTATCGAGCCGATGGTGAACATGGGCAGCAGCGAGGTGAGGACACTTCCAAACGGCTGGACAGTAGTAACGGCTGACGGCAAGCCTTCGGCTCACTACGAGAACACGGTACTTATTACTGACGGCGAACCGGAGATCTTGACTCGCATGCCAGAATGAACATAGTAGTTACTGGATGAGTGTTCGATGAGCAAGAAAGATCTGATACAGCTTGAAGGCGTTGTGACCGAGTCGCTGCCGAATGCGACATTTCGTGTCCGGCTCGACAACGGGCATATGGTGCTTGCGCATATCTCCGGTAAGATGAGGATGAACTGGATCAGGATACTTCCCGGCGACCGGGTTACGGTTGAACTCTCGCCGTATGACCTGAACCGCGGGAGGATAATCTACCGTTTCAAGTAGGGGAGAGAACGATGAAGGTAAGAGCTTCGGTCAAGAAACGCTGTGCCCACTGCACGATTGTGAAACGCAAGGGCGTGGTACGGGTTACCTGTAAACGAGACCCGCGGCACAAGCAAAGGCAGGGGTAATTCTGTTCAGTTACAGAGTCTGACAACGGAGGGGGGGTGGCTAAGTACGTGTTCGTGACGGGCGGCGTTGTGTCGTCGCTGGGGAAAGGAATTGCTACTTCTTCTATCGGGTTGCTTTTGAAGAGTAGGCGACTCAAGGTCGCGCCACTAAAGTTCGATCCATATATCAATGTTGATCCCGGCACGATGAGTCCGTTTCAGCACGGTGAAGTCTTCGTGACCGATGACGGTGCGGAGACAGATCTTGATCT
This sequence comes from Caldifarciminota bacterium, assembly GCA_039801305.1. Lineage (GTDB taxonomy): Bacteria > Hydrothermota > Tepidihabitantia > Tepidihabitantales > Tepidihabitantaceae > JBDRUL01. The sequence goes on from JBDRUL010000048.1 coordinate 3,048, forward strand.
GGGACACTACGAACGTTTCATGGACTGTTCGCTTTCGCAGGACAACAATGTAACGACAGGTCAGATTTACTCGTCGGTGATTGAAAAGGAGAGGCGCGGGGAGTACTTAGGCAGAACGATTCAGGTTGTGCCCCACGTAACCGGCGAGATCAAGGATCGCGTCAGAAAACTGGTTGACACTAACGACGTAGTGCTGGTGGAGATAGGCGGCACTGTTGGTGATATCGAGGGCCTGCCCTTTCTGGAAGCAGCGCGGCAGCTTGCCCTAGAAGAGGGACGGGCGAATGTCGCTTACATACATCTCACGCTTGTCCCATATATCAGAGCTTCCTGTGAGTACAAGACAAAGCCGACACAGCATTCGGTAAAGGAACTGCGCGATATCGGTATACAGCCGGACATAATCATGTGTCGGACTGAAACGCCACTGCCTCAGGAAGCAAAGGACAAGATTGCGCTCTTCTGTAATGTGGAGCGGCACGCGGTTATTGAGGCGGTAGATGTTGAAAACATTTATGAGATTCCGCTCGTTTTTTTGCGGCAGCAGCTTGATCAGATTCTCATTGAGAGGCTGGGTATTCGTGCAGCCAGGCCCGATCTACGTGATTGGTGTGACTTTGTGGAACGGCAACGTCGTGCTGATAAGACGGTCGATATCGCTCTTTGCGGTAAGTATGTTGGTTTGCACGATGCCTACAAGTCGGTGGTGGAAGCGATCCATCACGCGGCAGCAGCGGTGAACGTCAGACCCAGACTACACTGGATAGAGTCAGACAGTCTGGATTCGGAGAAAGTCGGGGAATTGCTCAGTAACATTCATGGTGTTGTGGTCCCCGGGGGGTTCGGGGTCAGGGGTATGGAAGGCAAGATGCATGCTGCCCGGTTCTGCCGCGAAAATGCAGTTCCATATCTTGGACTCTGTGTGGGTCTCCAGGTTGCAGTAGCGGAGTTTGCTCGCAACGTTTGTGGTCTTGAAGGCGCAAATTCGACTGAGTTCAATCCCCGCACTAGGTATCCGGTGATACACCTACTGCCGAGTCAGCGGGCGGTCAGGCGCAAGGGACACACAATGCGACTGGGAGCCTACGAGTGTCACATTACGCCGGGGACATTGGCGAGGCGCTGCTATCGAAGGGCAGTGGTGTACGAACGTCATCGGCACCGCTATGAGGTGAACAACAGATTTCTCCCGAGACTGGAGCGGCACGGTCTGCTTGCTAGTGGCAAATCACCGGACGGGTCTTTGGTGGAAATCGTTGAACTGCGGGGACATCCGTTTTATGTCGCTACACAGGCGCACCCGGAATTCAAGTCACGTCCGCTGCGTCCTCACCCACTCTTTCTGGGATTTGTCAAGGCTAGTTATGAGCGTGCTCGGCTTTGCTCTGCTCTTTGTCCGGGTGCTGCCGGCTGAACTGGCCGTCACACTCGCCCGCTGTCTTGTTATCCTCTATCTGCTTTTCCGTCGTGATTACAGGCGGGAGATAACCCGCAATCTCCTGATTCTGTGCAACCGCAAAGACAGTTTCTTCTGGATTAGAAACGGCTGGAACGTGGGCAGGAATCTGGCACTGATGGCGGGTATTGGCACGCGACGGTGCGACCAACTTATTGACAGAGCTGAAGTTCGATGTGACAATAGTACTAGGTGCCTTCTGGAACAGGAGTTGCAGATAGCGATGTTCTCGTGTCATTTCGGTTTGTGGGAGTTTCTTCCCTTGGTGTTTGCGAGGGCCGGATATACGATCGGAGTATTGACCGGTAAACAAGGTGATCGCACTCTTTCCCAAGTTGTTCCTAGACTACGGGGTCAGCGCAATATCAGGTTGTTGAGTCATTATGATGATGTCTGGCGCTGCTTGCGCGGCTGCACCATTATTGGCTTCCTAGTAGATAACACGCGGCGCGGCGGCCAGTCTTGGATCAGTGTAGACGGTTTACATATCCGTGTTCCACAGGTTGGATTCAGGCTCGCAAAGCAGAATCAGATGTTCATGGTTCCTGTTTGGGGATTCCTTGAGCGGGGCCGTCTGCGAGTCTGTGTAGGCAGATCAGGCGAGGGCACGGATGTCGTGGCGCAGCTGCTGGATCAGGTGCGCAGACGACCGCAGGAATGGATTCTCTGGGGAAAGAATGGTGCCCTTGAAAGAGCCGCATGATGCGGCGGATAGAAAGAACCAAAGCCTATGGGGTTACCCTGCTGGCGACCCTGTCACTCTTGTCTGTGCAATGTGATGTGGGCAAGGGCACTAGGTCTGCGGATAGGCTTCCTGACCAGGTTATCTGCAGATTCCGGGTGGAGGAGACCAGAGGGGGTCGTCCGCTTTTCTTGCTTGTGGCGGAGAAGGCGACAGTATACGATGACGGATTGAGAATCGAGGTTTCAGCCCCACAGGTGACTTTCCTCGATGAGGGGAGGCGACCGTATTCTTTGATGACAGCCGATTCAGGTACGATTTTCAGAAATACTGAGGAACTCGTTGTTCGGGGAAGCGTGCATATAGAGACTTCTGAGAGCACAAGGCTAATTACCGATTCTCTCACTTGGAGTAATCGCCTGCGTAGGTTACATACCGACGCAGTAGTAGTCCTGCAGACACGGCACGGGAGAATAGAAGGTCAAGGGCTTGTTTCTGACCCTTCCTTGGAGAGAGTTGAAATCAAGAGTGAGGTAATCGGGCATACGAACTACGAGTTCGAGTCACGACAATGAATCGATTCGTCTGCCCCCTTATAGTCCTTGTACTGGCCACTGCTCCGGATTGCTATGCTGCCAAGATCTGGGCGCGCAAGATGGAGATTGTGAGGGCAGGGACAGATTTCGCAACTGTCCTGCGGGATAGTGTTGTGCTGACTGATGAGCAGTTGCAGCTTGTTTGCCGACTGGCGGTTTTCGAGGAGAGCCGGGATATGGCCAGAGCTAAGGATTCTGTTACAATTACGACGCCGGACGGCATTCTGTATGCCGACTCAGCTATGTACAACCTGCGTACACGGGTTGCAGAGCTGCTTGGTCGTGTCACAGTGGTGCAGGAGTCACTGGTGATATCCGCTGCCAAGCTGCTATACAGTGTGACTGATAGACAGGCGCGAGCCGATGAAGGTCTTGTTCTTGAGAATGCTGGGCGTGGGTACCGGCTAACAGGAAAGAGGGGGTATTATCAACTTGATAGTCGTACCGGCATTGTCGATTCAGAACCGGTTCTTAGCTGGGTTTACTGTAGTGATACGGTTCAGGCGACCGGGAGGTTGATAACTTGGCGTCAGACCAGTGCGTTGGCTGTGGCAGCGGGGCGAGTACGCGTGGTTTCTGGCAGAGGTGAGCTGACTTGTGACACAGCGCTGTTCTATGCCGACGCGGATTCCGGGGTTGCCTGGGGTAGCCCTGAAGTCTTGGACTCTCGCGGGAGAGCCAGCGGGGATACGATGGTTTTCAATGTCCACCAGGGGTCGCTGGCGACAGTTGTTGTGCGTGGAAGAGCCGATGGGGTGTACACGACTGATGCCGGCGACATTGTGGATGTCGGGGGTACCGCTTTCCGGCTGTGGTTTGAACAGGGAGATATCACCCAGATTGATGTAGACAGGATGACTACAGGCCGGTTGTTGCGTGCACAACGAACACAGCAATGAAACTGCTCGCAGATGGCCTGACCAAGACCTATGGCGGCAGAAAAGTGGTCGATGGTGTGTCGCTGGAGTTGTCGCGGGGAGAGATAGTCGGGCTGCTTGGACCGAACGGAGCCGGGAAGACAACCACGTTTCACATGATTAGCGGCTTCATACGGCCGGAAGAGGGCAGAATCCTGCTTGATGGACATGACATTACTTGTCTACCCGTTTACAAACGGGCGCGACTCGGAATGGGTTATCTTTCGCAGGAACCTTCTGTGTTCCGGAAGCTATCGGTCTACGATAATATAGCTGCCATCTTCGAGATGCTGGGTGTCGACAGAGACAAACGTCGGGTGATGACCCTTGAGTTGCTTGAGCGTTTCAATGTGGTTCATCTGGCAAGACAGAAGGGTGCTACCCTGTCTGGTGGTGAACGTAGACGGGTCGAGCTGGCAAGGGCTCTTGCGTCCCGCCCGGCGTTTCTGCTGTTGGACGAGCCGTTCACCGGTGTCGATCCGATTGTTCGTGCCGAGATTCAGGACATTCTTCGATCCCTGCGGGAAGACGGACTCGGATTGCTGGTTACAGATCACAATGTCAGAGAGACGCTTGAGATAACCGACAGGGCATACATCATCTATGATGCTCGGATACTCTTTTCGGGCACATCCGATGACTTGGTACGTAATGAGCGAGCACGCGAAGTCTATCTTGGAGAGAGATTCCGAATATGAGGTTCACGCTCTCGCATGAACTCCGTCAGCAGCAGGTCCTTTC
>JBDRUL010000049.1:0-7375 GCA_039801305.1 Caldifarciminota bacterium
AGCAGCCGCAGGGCGGTTGCTGCACGGCTTGAGACTGCAGCAGAAGAGGTCTACCGGTATTTCGGCACTGAGTTCATATATCGCGAGGATACCAAGCAGCTCTTTCCTGCAGCACTGGCGGTTGAGTTGCGCCTGCAGGGTTGCGACTTCGGCAGTCTCAGCCGTGATGTACTGTACAAAGGGCACACAGTGCATAACTACTCATTCGACTTCTACTTTCGGGATGGCAGCGTAGCCAATACGATCTTCTACCGCAAGCCGGAGCAGGTTGACGAGGAGGCTGAAAAGCTGAAGTCCTATGCCCGGCTTTTCGGCATCCGGTCTGCCCGTCTGGTGGCGTTTCCAGAGAAGGAGACAGACCAGGTGAGGGTAGTCAGCGTGTAGTCGCCAGAGATGGGACGGGTTGCCGGCTACAGCAGCTTGCGTCGATACGGAGTGGCAGTATAGTTGGCAGATGGGAGGAATTCTCTGTTTCTGCATAACTGTTCGCAGATACTGACCATGTCCGGCAGCGGGCTGGGCATAGTTGAGCAGGGTAGCGTGCTGATACGGGAAGATCGAATCCTCGCAGTCGGCACTGGACTGAAACCGGAGCCGGACGAGGAGGTAATTGACTGCGAAGGCTGTGTGGTACTGCCCGGGTTTGTCGATTCGCATACCCATCTGATATTCGGTGGCTGGCGCTCAGATGAGTTTGAGCGCCGGCTGGCAGGGGTGAGTTACAAGGAGATTGCTGCTGCCGGCGGTGGGATACTTTCCACAGTGAGGGCTACCCGCACAGCGTCCGAGGAAGAACTGTACCAGCTGGGTCTCACGAGATTGCAGGAGATGTCCTCATGGGGAGCCACGACAGTTGAGGTGAAGTCCGGCTATGGTCTGGAGACCGGAGCCGAGCTCAAGCTGCTGCGGGTGGCCAGAAGGCTGGCTGAGACGGGTATTGCGACCGTGGTGCCGACATTCATGGGCGCACACGCAATTCCACCGGAGAGGGAGAAGACAGACTACGTCAGGGAGATAGTTGAGACGATGCTGCCGGCAGTGGCAGAGCAGAGGTTGGCAAGGTTCTGTGATGTCTTCTGCGAGAACTTCATGTTCAACGCCGAGGAGAGCCGACGTATTCTTGAGGCAGGCAGAGCGTGCGGGTTGACGCCGATGGTACATGCGGACGAGATTGAGCCGTCCGGCGGAGCAGAGGTTGCAGCCAGAGTGGGGGCGGTTTCAGCCAGCCATCTGCTGCAGCCGTCGGAAGCGGGGCTGCGCCTAATGGCGGAAAATGGTGTCGTGGCAGTCCTGCTGCCCGGCACATATCTGATGCTGCGTGAACAGCACCGGCCGCCGGTGACAAGGATGCGCGAGCTGGGCATCACAATGGCGGTTGCTACGGACTTCAACCCCGGTTCCTGCACTCTGGTCTCTATCCTGCTGGCAGCGCAGCTTGCCTGCCTGCTGTATGGACTGACGGTCGCCGAGGCACTGCGTGGGATTACGGTAAATGGAGCAAAGGCGCTGGCGCTGGACTCTGAATGCGGCCGGCTGGAGCCTGCGATGTCGGCAGATATCGTTGTGGCAGCAGTGCCGGACTATCGTCATCTCATTTACCGTCTGGGACATAATCCGGTGCGGATGGTGATTCGGGCAGGCAGAGTTGTTTATCGCTGCTGCCGCTCACCGATGGGAATAGTACAACAGTAATCAGATAGAGATACGACCGGCACCGGCTTCAGCCTCAACCCGCTGCTGTCGCATGGGTTGAGCCATTCTCTAGAATCGCAGATACCAGCTCTTACGGACGCGACCAGTCTCAGCGTTGGTAGCAGTACTCTGTCAGTGTGAGACGAGTTGTTGTTACGGCTAAGGCGCCTTATCCATAACCTCCTGAAATATCTTTAATTAGCACAGTAGTACTGTCTGGCATGATAGCTGCATCTCTTCAGGGTGAGCAGTATGAAGACAAAACCATGGAGGTCAAGATGTCGACTCTGCGAGTGCTGGCGGTGATCGAGCTGATAGTGGCCGGGGTGCTGATGGTTGGTCAGTTTGAAACAGAGAGAGCTGAGCGGTCTGCCATGATTGAGGATATCAGGCATGCGCTGGCAATGCCGGGCACCGGTCTCTGCGCCATGACCGATGCTCAAGCGCGTGACCTGACCGGCAGAATTGAGCGGCAGTTGGCTGGTAGCTGTCGTGGATACACGATGTCAGAGTTTGTGGCGACTTTGGAGCTGATGCGGCGCACAGGGGCAGCGACCACAGTCCGTATCTACGCCGGCGACCGGAGCCTGCTGGCGATCTGCCGGGAACTTGGCGACCTGATGCTGCGGGAGCAGCGGCAGCGGACGATTACCGGCGAGCACCGGATTGATGAGCTGGTGCAGGTGCTGGTGGCAGGTGAGCTTCGTCTGGCTGAGCTGGCAAGACTGCATCAGGTGAACAAGGAAGTCCTGTTGAATGCGATGGCGACAGGAACTGATATTCTGATCGGTGGGGTACGTCTCGGCTGGCTCTAGCCTGCGGCTACGGGTTCAGCCGCAGGATGGCGGCGTTGAGGAGCGTGGCGAAGCTGACCCAGCCCAGATACGGCAGGAGCAGTGCTCCTGCCGCTCTTGATATGCGGAAGAAGAGAACCGTTGTTACCAGAATTGTCGACCAGAGCAGCAGAATCTCAATGAGTCCGGCAAGTGGTGAGCGCAGGCCGAAGAAGAGTACCGACCAGAGCGCATTCAGCACAAGCTGAACCAGATAGACGATAAGGGCGGTTCCTACCTGCGGGGTTGCCAGTCCTTTCTGCCACACCAGCCAGCTGGCAAGCGCCATCAGAATATAGAGCAGAGTCCAGGCCGGACCGAACAGCCAGTTGGGCGGGGCAAATGCCGGCTTTTTCAGAGTCTGATACCAGACCGGTATTGCCGGATTTGTGAAGGCTGAGCCGACTACAGCAGCACCAAATGCGGCGACAAGACTCACGAGAAGTCTTATGACAGCCACAAGGCTAGCGGCAGTAGCGGAAAACGATCAGGTCGCGTGCCTTGTCCCAATCATGCTCAGGACGCCGATCAGCCAAAGTTGCCACGATGAACCGGCTCTGCCAGCCGGGTTCCAGCCATCTGGCAAATACGCGACTGCGGCGCAGCAGAGTCCTGATGATGTAGCGGGACAGCTCGATTACTGCAGTCCGCTCCCGGGGCAGGTCGCTTGAAGTCCGGTCGCGGCTCGTGAGCAGCACCGGGCAGACCGCATGCAGAAGCCTCAGTATCCGAGCAGTCTGGGGTGTCGTTGGAAGGGCGATGATCCGTATCGGATAGCGTGGTCGGAATCTGGCAATGCGGGTGGCACTCCAGCCCTTGGTGGCATAGGTGATGATGAACGGTGACATGGCACCTTCGGCAATGGTGGTGATGGCATAGCCGACCACGTCGACCGCCTTCTCGGGCGGGGTCCCTGCAGGTCTGGTGCCACCGTAGACAAAGTCGTCCTCAAACCGCAGCCGGTACAGCTTTGTGTCGAGCCTTGTCTGGTCGATCACCTCGCTCATCTGGCGCACTGCCCGACGCGGAAACCTGCCCTTGGCAGTCTCGCCCGATAGCATCACCGCATCAGCGCCTTCACGGATGGCACTCCAGATATCTTCCATCTCGGCACGGACAGGCACCGGGTTGTCAATCATCGTCTCGAGCATCTGGGTGGCAACGATGGCAGGTTTGCCGACGCGGTTGGCAAAGTTCAGAAGCCTCTCCTGAACCGCAGGGACTCGGGCGAGTCCGAGCTCACCACCCAGATCGCCGCGCGCCACCATCACACCAAAGGTCGACTCTTCCTCAAGGATCTCAAGGAAGGTGTCATGGTCTCCCTGCCGAGAAACTGCTTCGGCAGTCTCAATCTTGGCGATGATCTTGGGTGTCGGCAGACCCTCCGGGTTGTGTCGCCGGCTGGAGTAGAGCCGGCGGAGTAGTCGGCCGAGTTCGGCTACGTCTGCGGCAGAGCGGACAAAGGACTGTGCGATCAGGTCGACGTCAAAGCACTGCGCGAGGTCATCACGGTCTTTGTCGGTTATGGAGCTGACCGTGGTGAGATGGTGATCAGGGAGATTGACAGATTTGAAAAGTTTGATGACGCCGCCGGTCTCGGCTCTGGCAGTGACGACTTCGCCGGTGCGCAGAATCCGCAGGCTCACCCGGCCGTCATCGATTCTGATCAGATTGCCGCGTCGGGTCTCGTGGCTGAAATCGCCTTCAAAGGTGACTACAACAAGCTTGCCCTTCCCCGGGCGCCGGCACGACTGGGTGAGGAGTACCGGTTCGTTCTCGGCAACGCTGATCCGGTCTGTGGGGTGGCCATCAACAAACAGATGCTGGACACGGATTTCAGGACCCTTGAGGTCCATCATTACGGGAATCGGAACCGAGCGGGCTTTTTCGATCGTCCGGATGCGCCGGATCAGACCACGTATCTGTTCGTAGGAGTACTTCTCGGTTGCACCGGATTCGTTCAGCTCGCCAAAAGGGGTTACGTGAGAGAAGTTCATCCGGAAGACCGCAACTCCGTCGCCGACCAGTTCGTCGAGCATGTCAATACCCTTTGCCGGGTCATAGACTGCCGGCCCGACAGTGGCGACGATCGGCGTACGGTGGCTTGCCGGATCAACCCATTGCTTTACTTGCCAGTGTGGCATCGGTTCTCCCTAAAGTCCTGATGCATTCTCGAGATTGCAGGATGTATGTCAAGTCCGGTCTCGGGCTGTCGTTGAGGACAGGAATCACCAGACGGGTCTGAGACTGCCGGCGCCAGCTCTGGCAAGCGAGATGCCGGAATTCGGTCTCGCGGCAGAGCAGCAGATATGACAGAGGCGGCTTCTCCTGACCTTGGCGGAGCTGATGCCGGTTCCGGCACGAGAGGAGAGTCCAACGAGGTCATAACGTCTGAACCTTGAACCAGTTGCTACATTGAGACATGGTCTGCTGCCGGAACAGGTTCTGAGTCTCAGACAGGCAGTGGTGGGTAGAAGAACGGGGCAACCCAGACCGTAGGGGGGACAGTCCCGGGGACAGTCCCCCGACCGGATGCCATCGTGTCTAACTGACTGTTACCGAACAGGTTATCAAGTCCCGCGTTAATCCCGAAGGGTGCGCTTGCTTGATTGTCCGGATGTGGCGTCTAGAATCTCTCTGTGGGCAGTTCTGAGACAGGATTCCGGCTGCGGGCGCCGTTTGCACCGGCAGGCGACCAGCCGCAGGCGATCGAAGACCTGTGCCGGTTCCTTGAGTCCGGAGCGAAGTTCGCCACTCTGCTGGGTGTAACCGGTTCGGGCAAGACATTCGCAATGGCAAGTGTGATCGAGCGGTTGAACCGTCCCACAATTGTCATCTCGCATAACAAGACACTGGCTGCTCAGCTCTATGGCGAGTTCCGGCAGTTCTTTCCGGAGAATGCGGTTGAGTACTTCATCTCCTACTATGACTATTATCAGCCCGAAGCTTATGTGCCGGAACACGATCTGTACATTGAGAAGGATGCTTCGATCAACGAGGAGATTGAGCGTCTGCGCCTGCGCGCAACCTCCAGTCTGATTGAGCGCCGGGATACCATTGTTGTGGCATCGGTGTCGTGTATCTATAACCTGGGCGAACCCTGGGAGTTCAGGGAGGCGCTGTTTCCGATAGAGGTCGAGAAGGACATGAGCAGGGACGAGCTGCTGGAGCGGCTGGTAGCCCTGCAGTATACCCGCAACGACATTGAGCTGAAGCGTTCGACGTTTCGTGTCCGGGGCAATGTCGTGGAAGTTCATCCTTCGCACCGGGACTACGGTGTAAGAGTCGAGTTCGACGGCGATACGGTCGGACGTCTGAGTGTATTTGATATCGTCACCGGCGATCTGGTCGAGCGCCGGGAACGGGTGGTGGTCTATCCGGCGAAGCACTTTGTAACCAGCGAATCACGGATCGAGCAGGCGTTGCGGACGATTGAGGAGGAGCTGGCAGAGCGCGTGGCAGAGCTGGAGCGTCAGAACAAACTTCTTGAGGCACAGCGTCTGAAGACGAGGACAAGGTTCGATATGGAGATGATCCGTGAGTTCGGGTCATGCCCGGGCATTGAGAACTATTCGCGCCATTTCCTGGGCAGGCAGCCGGGTGAGCGACCATACTGTCTGCTGGACTATTTCCCGGCAGACTACCTGATGATAGTGGATGAGTCGCATGTGACGATTCCGCAGGTGCAGGGTATGTACAACGGCGACAGGTCGCGCAAGGAAGTGCTGGTAGAGTACGGGTTCAGGCTGCCTTCGTGTCTGGACAACCGGCCCCTCCGGTTTGATGAGTTTGAGCAGCTCATCCATCAGGTTGTTTTCACTTCTGCCACACCCGGCGACTATGAGTTGATGCACAGCGCCGGCAGGGTGGCAGAGCTGGTGGTACGACCGACCGGGCTTGTCGACCCGAAGATGACAATCCGCCCGACCCGCAATCAGGTCGATGATCTGCTGAACGAGGTGCGGAAAGTGGTAGAAAGGAAGGAGCGGGTACTGGTTACCACCCTTACCAAGCGCATGGCCGAAGACCTGGCCGAGTATCTGCAGGAGATGGGGGTACGCGTACGCTACCTGCATTCGGAGATCGATGCGATCGAGCGGGTGGAGATACTGAGGGGTCTGCGACTGGGCGAGTTCGATGTGCTGGTCGGGATCAACCTGTTGCGGGAAGGGCTTGATCTGCCCGAGGTATCGCGGGTGGCGATACTGGATGCAGACAAGGAGGGGTTCCTGCGTGATGCCCGTTCGTTGATTCAGACCGCGGGCAGGGCAGCGCGCAATGTTCGAGGAGAGGTGATTCTCTATGCCGATAACATCACCGGCTCGATCCGGCGGGCACTGGCCGAGACCGAGCGCAGGAGAAAGAAGCAGCTGGAATACAATGAGCGGCACGGTATTCAGCCCCGCTCGATCGAGAAGTCGATTGAACAGGTGAGGGAGACTACTGCCGTGGCTGACGCCAAGGCGTCGGAAACAGAAGCAGACGAGGGCTGGAAGAGTCAGGAGAGCGGTGACCGGCTGGCACTGCTGGCACAGCTGCACAAGGAGATGAAAGCAGCGGCGCTGGCACTGGAGTTTGAGAAGGCAGCGAAACTGCGTGACCGTATCAGTCAGCTACGGCAGCAGATTGACGATGAGGAGTGGCGCCGGTCGCGGCGTAGGCGGCTGAAGCAGGGATGAAGGTTACCGGCTGGTTTTCAGTTCAGCGACAGCATCCGCTCGAGTGCAAGGCGGGCGCGGCGGGCGATATCTTCAGGGATTTCGATCAGAGTTCCTGCTGCGAACGGTGTCTCTCCGGCCAGCGCTTTCAAGGCAAGAAGAACGTGTTCCAGGGCGGTACGCTTCATATTG
>JBDRUL010000050.1:0-7343 GCA_039801305.1 Caldifarciminota bacterium
GTGCTTGTGTTTGAGCAGCGAGCGAAGGAGCGGCTCCCGAAATACACTCATGACAAAGCCGAGCTAGAGGCCTTCCTGTTAGAGCGCCTCCGAGATGAAGCCACCGGTACCCGAGCTGAAAAACCGCTGCCAGCGACGGATGTTGCCGATGAAGCAAGGGGGTCTAGGACGGTGCTTATTCAAGGTGAGTCCTACCAGGTAGGGTATTCATATGAGTATCTGGTACATACCGCGAACCACCTTATTAAGGCAAACAAACTGAAGCCATCGGACTGTCCCGTTCAGGTGGCTAGAGGAAAAAGATACCTAATAAATACGAAACCGAAACACTCCAACAACGTTCCATTCAGGGCTCCGAAAGTGTTGTCAAATGGACTTTACATAGAGACGCATTTCAGCACTGCAGCTGCCAAGGATTACGCTGGACGCTTGTTAGATAGGTTCGGCTTTTCCCAGGATAGCTTTAAGATAGAGTAGACGCACCGGTACCGGCCCAAGGGCCGGGACTGAGTTCGGGTGCGGCACTCTAGCAGGGCGGGCTGGATCGCTTGGGCTGTGAGTACGTCGTCCTGCCAGATGACTTCGTCATTTCCATATGTCAGGGGCGAACTTCATTGTCCGGCGCATCGGGGTCCGGTGTACCCTAACGCTCCAGCAGCTCCTACAGGCGCTTTCGTGCACTTGGCTCTGGACACGGGTCTCTGCTGTTCTTTCACTTGGAGGGTTGTAGTGTTCCCTCCCTGTATCCGGTAGCCTGTTTGAAGCCGGCTTGGGTTGACTTCTAAACCCTGGCACCTAGCATAATTATCACTATGTTGCTCTGGCTGGTCCTTGTCACCACTGTGCAGCCTACAACTCTGATCACTCCGCCTTTCCGGCACACACTTGGATTCAACCGTATCGGTCGCATGCTCGTCAGCATGTACCTGGGCCCTTCCTTCAGGGTGAGTGATCCGCAGGGTCTCTGTGCGGCGAAGATGATAGATGAGGATGATACGACTACCTACCGGGATGACCATGTGCTCACCATCTTTGCGGTGAATTCCGGAACCGGCCAGATTTTGTACAACGTTAAGCTGCTGGAGCCGAAGGTTTTCGGGTCAGAGGGTTCGGGAGTCGGCCAATTCCGCCGACCGCATGGAATATGCTGCACACCCGGTGGTGATGTCTATGTGGCGGACACCGACAACAACCGTCTTGTGCGTCTCCATTATGCTGATACCAGACTGAGCTGGGTCGGTGTCGTGGATTCGGGTCTGGCAGCTCCGCGGGATGTGGCGGTTGACAGCCGTGGCCGGGTGTATGTTACTGACACCGGCAACGATCGCATACGGGTCTATTCTCCAGAAGGAGTGTTGCTTGCCAGCTGGGAGGGTGAGCTTGAGCAGCCGTCAGGGATTACTGTTATCGATCATGAGGCACCGTTCAATATCTTTGGCGAGGAGTACGCTGCGGTGATGGATCGGGAGGGTACGCGCATCAACCAGCTGACGCTTTCCGGCAAGGTGATCCGTCGGATTGACTGCCGCCGGCTCGGTCTTGACACTGCAGGTTTCTCATACGGTGCTGTTGATATACACGGTAATCTTTATGTTACTGATCGTGTCTGGAACGAGATTCATGTGTTTGATCCGGGATTGCGCTACGTTGTCTCTTTTGGTCGCAATGCCGGCCAGAGTGTTCTCAATTCGCCGCGCGGAATAGCGATATGGCGACGCTTCGGCCAGGTTTTTGTTGCCGAGGCAGACGGCGGCAGCTACTTCTGGATCGGGTTGGACGGCTACTTCATCGGCTGCTTTCCTCCCCAGTTTGCATCGGACACACCCGGAACCACCATCGCCATATACATAACAGAAGTGGCAGATGTTGAGGTTGAGATTACCGACAGCACCGGTACTGTGGTGCGCAGGCTGGCTCCGCCGCACCAGCAGCGTCCGGGAGAAGTGCTGATCGTCTGGGACGGCCGCGATGACCGGGGTTCGCTTGTGCCTGAGGGCGTGTATACTGTGAAGGCGATAATCAGGCCGACCTACAGCCGACCAAAGTACACTTTGAGAAAGGAACTGACAGGCCGGGTGGTGCGTGTTCCGGGTTAGGCTATTGACAGGAGGGTTTGTGTCTTTGCTGATACGGTTAGCTCTGCTGATGCTGGCAGCCGGGCTTTTGTCCGACGGTACCTGCCTGCGGGCGACAGAGTTCGCTGGCGACTTTGAGGAGCTGGGTGCGTCTGCCCGGGCTCTGGGACTCGGTAATGCAGGAGTGGCGCTCGCGTCTGATGCCAGCGCAATCTACTACAATCCTGCTCTCTGTTCCCGTTTTGCTCGGAAAGGGGCAGAGTTCCTTCACTCCGAAGACTTTGCTGGTCTGGTGAGACATAACTATGTAGCGGTGGTCTTCCCGACAAGGCCGCAGGCATTCGGGTTCGCCGTGCTGCAGAACTGGATTCCGGACATCAAGCTGACAGAATGGGACAGTGCAGCCGGGCGACCACGGGTCAGCAGGATTGTCGATGCCACCCAGACAGTCGCCTATGTCTGCTATTCCCGGAGCCCGGCTACCTGGCTGGCTCTCGGAGGCAACGCCAAGGTCATTTACCAGAATCTTGGTGGAACGGGTTCGTGTTTCGGGATGGGGTTAGATATGGGGCTGGCAATTACACCGCAGCCTGACATTACCGTCGGAGTACGGGTTCGCAATGCGAGTACGTCCCCGCTGTTCTGGGACACCGGAACGCGTGAGGTGGTGTCCCCAGCTGTTTCAGCCGGCTTCGCCAAAACTCTCACGCTCGGACGGGATCGACTGACCGCGGCAATGGGAGTGGAAACAGATTTCTTTTCGCCGGCTCTGCTGCCCCAGCTGGGTCTGGAGTATGTCTTCCGCAACGTCCTGTCTGGTCGGATAGGTTCGTACAGGGGTAATCTTGCGTTCGGTGCGGGAATCAGGTTCGGTCGGTTCCATGTCGAGTATGGCTACGCTGCGGGAGCGGCACCGGGAGCCCGCGAACTGGGCAGTCCGCAGCAGCTCTCCGGAGGTGTCGAGTTCTAGGTCCGGAATTTGCCCGCAAGTTGTCCCATCTCTCGGCACTGGCAATTCCAGTGCTTTACTATGCACTGAAGGATTCGTGGCTGCTGGCGTTTCTCCTGCTGGCTGGAGCAACCGTGACCTTCATTACGATTGACCTGTTGCGATTGCGGCGGAACCCCTTCCGGCACTTCTTCATAGTCCTGTTCGGCTCACAACTGCGACGCCGTGAGTTCAATTCATTGACCGGTGGCAGCTATCTGCTGCTGGCTTCGCTTGTGTCCCTGATTATCTTTCGCACACAGCCGGGCGTTTTTGTCGCCGCAGTGTCATTTCTGATTCTGGGAGACACGGCTGCCGCCCTGGTCGGTCTCTCTTTCGGCAGGATTCGTATCCTGCGTAAGACGCTCGAGGGAACTCTGGCCTGCCTTGTCGTCTGTCTGTTTGTTGCCTGGGTGGTCAGCCGTCTGAAGGGTCTTGACCTACCGCTCGGAGTCGGTATTCTTGGAGCGATCACAGCTTCGGCAGTCGAGGCGATGCCGGTGGAGGTTAACGACAATGTGGTTGTGCCACTGGTATCAGGAGCGGTTATGATGATCGCTCTTGTCCTCCTGCCCTGACTTGGCTGGTCCAGGCTTTAATTTTGAATGAGGGAGGATGAACAATGAAACGTAGCCTTATCGCAATTCTTCTGATCGTGTCTGCCGCAGTATCAGCTGTTCCGGCGGCTCTGGACAGCGTCTATCTGCTCTACGCGCACGGAAGTCATCGGGAAGCGTACGAACTGCTGCAGCGGCTGGCGGAAAGAGCGAGCGGTAACCAGAAGTTCGATGTTGACCTTGAGATCGGTGACTACTATCTGGACAAGGTGCACGACTATGCGCGTGCCGAGAGCGTCTATGCTGGTCTCATTGCCGCCTTTCCCCGTCACCGTTCTCTGCCCGATGTCATCTACCGGCTGGCGCTGGCGCAGGAGTTGCAGGAGAAGTTTCTGGATGCGGCACTGAACTACGAGAAGGTTGCCACCCGTTACTCGAAAAGTCGCTATGGAGCGGACGCCCTGGATGCAATAGAGCGGTGTTTCCGTAAGAACTATCAAGACCGTGTCGCCTATGTCAACGGTTTTCCGATAACCCGTATTGAGCTCGATGACCGGATCAGCCGGAATCCCTCAGCATATGAACAGTACGAGCGGAAGCAGCAGCTACTGGACACGATGATCGACAACCGGCTCCTTTATGAAGCGGCGCGAGCAGCGGGTATGGCTGATGATCCGGCTTTTGTTTTCAACATCGGCGAGGTGCGCAATCGACTGATGCTTCAGCGTTGGTATGATCGCGAGGTGAATGCCAGGTCTGAACCGACCGAGAAGGAGCTCAGGGCCGCCTACCGGCGAGACCGGGCGAAGTATACGACCCCGGAACGCGTGCACGCATTCCGGATACTTGTCGATACCCGGGAGACAGCAGATTCACTGCGCCGGCTGCTGCTTACCGATACTTCCAGCCGGCCTTCGCCGTATCCGGTGCGGGGTGAGGATTCAGCCAGAGCAGTGCCTGTTTCTGTACTCTGGGACAGTCTGGCAAAGGCGCGTTCGAAGGCACCGGATCGGGTCCAGGGCGGCGATATGGGAATGTTTGCCCGCGGCGTCCACCCCAAGCCGCTCGAGGAAGCGGCTTTCCGGCTCAAGCCCGGGCAGGTAAGCCAGCCGATCAGGCTGGAGGACGGCTGGGCTCTGCTATGGGTGGTCAGGAAATCACCGAAGACAGTGCGCAGGTTTGAGGACGTAAGACCTCAGATTGCGGCTGAGCTCAGGCAGAACAAGACAAATACAGTCTTTGAGGATCAGATTGCCCGGCTGCGGGCTGGAGCAAGCATCGTCCAGGATTCGTCAGCAGTGAGAGAGGGGAGAGATACCCTGGCAATAGTGAACGGGATTGCCATCACTGCGGCGATGCTGCAGGACAGGTTGAATGCGATTCCGCCCTACTTCCGTTCGCAGTTCGAAACGCCAGAAGGCCGGCAGCGGATTCTTGACCAGCTGATACTCGAGCGACTGCTGCGGAAGGAGGGAGAGCGCTCGAAGTTGTGGCTGGACAATCAGGTGGTAGATCAGTTGCTGGCACGGCGCTACTCGCAGATGATAGAAAGTTACAAACGGTTGATGGTGAGCGAAAGGGCGGTTGTTGACTCCGCGGCTGTGATGCGGGAATACCTTGCGAACATCAAGGACTTCCGTGAACCAACCCGGGCGCATTGCCGGGAGATGGTGACAAAGTCGCTGGCGCGCGCCAATCAGTTGCGGCGCTGGGCAGTTGCCGGTCGGATGCCGGCGATGGTGAGCGGCCGGGCACTGCTGATAGGCGATTCAATTGCTGCCGCCCGACGCCTGCAGGAGCTGGCGGCTACGGACAATCCCGATACACTTGTATCCCGTGGGTGTCTGGCAGGTTCACCGGTGGCACTGCCAAACCGACCTCAGCTGAATGTCGGTGGTCGCAGTGTTCCTGACTTGGCAGCTGAGTCCAGGCTGACTGGCCCGTTCATCAGCTCGGAATGGCTCGGTTTTGCCTTTGCCGACATAACTGCCGAAGACCAGCTTTATGCTCCGGAAGTCATCACTGTCAGGGATACTGGGGAGCTGCGGTCAATGCTGAAGGAAGAGCAGCTTTCGGGTCCGGCAGCAGCCGTGAATGATACGACAAGGCTCGGCACCTATGTCCGTCTGCAGAGGGCTCTGCCAGCCGAGTTCGTTCGCGGACTCTTTCAGCTGGACTCTTCGGGCACAGCCCCGATGCAGCGGGTTGCTGATGGGTGGCTGCTGGTCAAAGTCACCAAACACGACTCGGCGAAGGCGGTTGAGTTTGCAGAGCTTGTGCGCCGGTTCTCAACTTCTGGCAGCCGCTGGGCAGGCGGTGAGATGTGGCTGACACGGGATGACAACTCGCGCGATGCGAAAGTGGTAAGGGCAGCTTATTCACTCTCACCGGGAGCCTACTCACCTGTCATAAAGCTCAATGATTCGACCTTCACTTTTGTGAAGCTCGAGGAGATCAAGAAGGCTTATACCCGGCCCTTCAGCGAAGTCAGAGGGAAGATCGAGCCCAGGCTGCGCCGGCAGAAGGAGGCAGAGCTCTATTCCCAGCTGCTGGCTGACCTGCGGGCTAAGGCAAACATTGAGATTGTGATGAAGCCCAGCGATTTCGAAGTGGAGCCGATAGCCGAGCCGACTGAAACTCCGGCACGCCCGGCTGAATCTCCGGCACCATCCGGGCAGAAGTAGGTCAGCTCAGCGGCTCGGCGCGCTACCGGAATTCGACAATCCGGATTCCTATCCGACGAGCCGCTGCCAGAACCTGGGACTGCTCGGCTATCTCACCGCTAGCGAGTCTGAGTCGCAGGGCTCCGGCCGGAAATTCACCGAAGGTCGGGTCTATCGGTACCCAGCTGCCGAGATAGACTTCATTCCAGGCGTGGTAATAGAAGGCACGGTCTAGATATACCAGTCCCACGGCGACCCGGCAGGGGATACCGACTGAGCGTGCCATTGCGGCATACAGGGTTGCGTGCTCGTTGCAGTCGCCGCTCATCTGCTCAAGGACATCACGGGCATTGGGGAATGAGGCGGTTGCGCGCTTCTCCAATGAACGGTATACCCATTCGAGAAGCCGCTGCGATGCAGTCACTGCGCTGCGCTCGTTGCCGACGATCTGGCGTGCTGTCTGCACAATTCTGGGGTCGTCGCTGGGAAGCGAAATCGTCGGCCGCAGGTATTCTTTCATATCTCTGATAGGCAGCCTGATCTCTACCTCCGGCAGTTCTGAGCGCACTTCAACCCGCAGGGGCTGACGGCTGATTACTCTCTGACTGCCGCCGGACAGGTCGAGAATGGTGCTGTCAATACCAGTTATTTCAAGCAGGGCGGTTTGGACTTCTGATGGCTCGGGAACTGTAGTATCAGTCGGAACGCTGAACATCGTCATTAGGTCGAGACTGGCGCCTTCGAGTTCACCGGCAGCAGCCAGTTCCGGCGTTGTCCGTATCGAGCTCATCCCGACCGGTGACTCCTCGCGGATGCTCAGACCCAGGCTGTCTATCCAGATTGTGACGTCCAGCTTGGCACGGTTTATCCGCAGTTGCAGCGCGGGAATGGTCTCGGTTCCGACCGGCAGCCGTACGCGGTCGACGACAGTTATCTGCGTGGGCATTACTCCCATCACCGTGCCGTCGAATGTGAGGAGGCTGCGGCTGGTACCGGGCTTGGGATTGCTGTTGACTACGAGGAGACCGAGTGCATCCAGGGGATATACTTTCCCGTCCAG
>JBDRUL010000051.1:0-358 GCA_039801305.1 Caldifarciminota bacterium
CCCGACACGCAGCGAGGTGAACATTCCCGGGCCGATGGTAACTCCGACACCTGCCAAGTCAGAAACACATCCACCCGCTGACTTCAGCGCGGAACATACCATGTCAACCAGAACCTCGTTGTGACCGGCGGCGAAACAACAGGACTCCTCATGCAGCACCTGTCCGTTTTCGACAAGCGCGACCTGAGTCGTATATCCGCTGGTATCAATTCCTAGGAACACGGGCATGGCCTATCCCGCTTCTGCCGGAGGAGCAGAAGGAAGCTGCTCCCACTCGTGGGAGTTGTAGATAGCTTTCACTGCTCCTTCGATCTCATCAAGATTGATGTAGTCATCACAGGCGCGTATCAGCTCTACT
>JBDRUL010000051.1:368-7308 GCA_039801305.1 Caldifarciminota bacterium
TAACCTCTTCCTAGTCCGATCGCGATAACGCGCTTTGACTGCTTGGAAAGCCAGTCTACTAGTGCTACAAAGTCACCATCGCCGGTGACGAGGACTACCTCTGAGAGCGAATCACTCATCGACAGCACTTCGAGAGTCATCTCAATATCCATATTGGCCTTGATGCTTCCATCAGGTCGCTCGCGGACCGGCTTCGAAACGACACGGTATCCCTGGAACGAAAGCGCATCAATGAGACGCTGTCGTCGCTCATCGTCTCTTCTGTAGGGCACGAACGCGATGAACTTGCACTCATTCTGCTCCCGGCGACAAGTAACAAGTACGTGGCGGATGATAGCGTCGTAACGTACCTCCTTGCCCTGCCGCTCGAACGTTTCTTGAACGTTTTGAACGTCAACAAAGACACCTACCCGAGTCATTCAAACCTCCCGTTAAGTCTGTTCAAACGATAAAGGCACAACAGACCGTAAGCTGCGATATCGGGATCATATGCTTTGATGATCTTCAATCGGCGCACCAGTAGCACGGCAGCTCCGCCGGTCGCAACAGTGTAGTACTGCCTGCCGGTAACAGCAGCTATGTCGGCAACAATGCTTCTCAACCCTCCAGTGAGTAGTCCTGCAACACCTGCGCGAATTGCACCTGCTGTGCTGCATCCATAGGGTAAGCGCGTCAAAGCGAATGGGACACTCGGGAGCTGCGCGGTACCTCGCTTCAGACTGTCCATCATCATGTGCACCCCAGGCAATATGAGCCCTCCTGCATAAACGCCATCTCCGGTGATTACGTTAACGGTCGTTGCGGTACCGAAGTCAATGACGACGCAGTTACGCCTATGCGTTAGGGAATACGAGTTACTGCGATGCGGAAGGCAAAACCGCTCGTACGCGCCAACTGCCAAACAGACCCTGTCAGCACCGATCTCTCGACGCCGGTAACGGAAACGCAAACCGGTACGTGTCCTCGGCCCAACTACAAACGGCTGCCTGCCTGTACTTTTCTCCAACAGGTTCGCCACGGCTACGGTCAGATTGGGAACCACCGAAGCCACAGCAACATGACAACCGTGCCAGTTTGGCATTGAGCATAGCTCCGTGGCTATCCTCTCCGATGGAATAATCCACCGACGTAATACCCGTCCCCGCGCAAACCACGTGAGTCTGGTATTCGTGTTACCAACAAGCACTGTCAGTATCATCGCAATTGTCTGACCTGCCCAGCGCTGAGCACAACCAGACGACCCGAGTCAATACGTAACACAATCCGACCATCGGCATCCAGATCAATCACAGTACCTACTTGTCGCTTAAACATCGTCCTCACTTCCACCCGCTTGTTGAGTACGGCCGAGCGGTCCTTTACCTCAGGCAGAAGGCTGCCAGCGCCAGACTTCTCAACCCTACTGACAAGTTCATAAAGCTGTTCAAGAAAAGTTTCCAGCAACGCCAGCCCGTCTGCCCGGCGACCTAGCGCCTGATACAGGGACCCTGGGGAAGGTAGATTAGTTGGGAACTCCGACTGATTCAGGTTGATTCCTACGCCAACAACTACCGCCCCCCTTCTTGCTTCACACAGAATCCCTGCCAGCTTCTTCTCGCCGTGTAGCACGTCATTCGGCCAACGAAGAACCGGTTTAAGTCCAGTCTCAATCTCAATAGCCCGACAGAGTGCCAAACCGACAATCTGAGTAAGCCCACCAACTACCAGCGCACCAATCTTCGGAAACAGAAGCACCGAAAAGACTAGACTGTCATGATCTGAAAACCAGCGGCGTCGAAACCGCCCCCGTCCTTTGGTCTGCCGTCTGGCAACTACAACAACGGGCTCTTTGCGGTCAACCAGTGAGAACGCGTAGTCGTTGGTTGAGTTGACGGTGTCGAGAACACAGACGCGTCCGAAGCGCGCAAGACGACTGAGTATTTCGCCAGAGAGACTCGCAAAAGGCTCCAAGACTATCCGAACCTCACTAGTGGTTCGAGCGCACCAGCTTGACAGAAGTCTTCAAGAGACGAACAAAATAGACACCGGGTAGCACGCTGCGCCCCTGCAGGTCGAGCCCGTCCCAGACGACTGGAAACTCTTTCAGAGGCGCGCAAAACACCAGTCGACCGATGCCATCGTAAATGCGCAACAGTGCGTTGTCGAACCCGAGTAGGCCATGATGATCATCCACGTCTTGGTTCCGCTGAAAAAACACGTGCGTGCTGAACGGGTTCGGAGTAACGGAGAAACAGACATCGTCCTGCAGTCCACCCCGGATCCCGGTCGGTGTAGAGTTGAAAAAAAGGTGACTACCAGCTGTCCTTACCCAGTTGGTAACAGCGAGGTCTGGGTATCTTGAGTAGCGGTAATAAACGATCACGTTGCCGACTCCGGCCGGTGGTGGCTGAACAAAGCTCAGCCAGCCGGCGGCAAAGTCAGAACAGTACCCTGCGAACGGCATCCGGTTACCGTCAACAACGACGCTGTCCAGAAATTGAATAGGTCGGTGAGCAAGCGTGAACAGTCCCCGCCTGCCGTCGCCGTCAAATACTCCTGCAGCAGAAATTATGTGGTTATTGCGAACGTCACCGAAGATGACCGCTTCGCAAACGAGATTCTGACCGTCCTGCCATGACCACGCCGGCATCGTTCCCAGCGTTCCCCGGTCATTGTGAAAAACTGCAACGGGCTGCCACCACCCGCCGGCTGCCAGATCGAGGTCTCCATCCCCATCGACATCCCCCCACTCAACGCAGGAGGTATAGTCGCTACTCGCCCACATCGTGAAAGCCGGAACAGTATCGAGAGTCCCTCGATTGTTACGGAAGACGCAAATACCATTGGGGTCTCCAAGCTGGTCATTGTAGGCCACTGCCAAGTCAGGATATGTGTCGCCATCATAATCCCCAAAAGCCAACCGCAGAACCCAACCAACGTTGCGTTCCACTACCCAAGCTGGTGTGGGATCAAGTACACCGGCATTATTCTGATACATCGTGAGACGACGCCGGTGCCCAACAAAGAGCTCCAAGTCACCGTCAAGATCAATGTCACAAAATCGCACGGCATCCGATGCGGTACCATCCCGTGCCGTCCAGAACGGCAAAGTATCAATAATCCCATTGCTGTTACGGTAAATACGAGCGGAATCAACCTGCCCTGAGTAGGCATCCCCCGCAGAAATCGCAAGGTCCAAGTCGCCGTCTAGGTCAACGTCACCAAAACAACAATCGAATGATGAATGCTGATCGCGCGCTTTCCAAATCGGAGTGCTGTCAAGTCCGTGGCCGTTGTTGGCATAAACGCGGACCCGCAAATCTCCAGACGGTCCTAGGTATGCCACAGCTAGATCAATATCGCCATCGTTGTCTACATCGCCCGCATAACAGTGTCCAAAATAGCCAGCATCAGCAGAACGCCAAGACGCAATCTGCTCCAGCGAATCGCCTCTGCTGACGTATATCGCATTTCGGTTCATTGCCATATCGTTACCATTAGAAACAAAAAGGTCAATACGGCCGTCGCCGGTAACGTCCACAAGCACCCCACCAGTTGAATAGTCATTGTCGAAAGAACTCCAACTCGGGTAAGAAGGTAAAGGAATCTGAGCCTCCGCCATGGTCACCGGCAGTAAGAAGAGAAGAGCCAGTTTCCTCATTTCCTGGTGGAGTCTATATCACCGACGTTTTCGGTCAAGCAGATCACCTTGTTCAGCGACATACCTTCTGAAAGCCGAACTGATCCGCCAAGTGATTGGTCCAACACTTCCGCTCCCAACCATCCGCTCACCAATAGCCACCACTGGAATAAACTCCCCGGTTATTCACGTCAAAAACAGCTCTTCAACCGTTTCGATATCGACAGCCGGGATGGCATTCTCTGTCACCTCAACACAATACGACCGGCAAAGATCGATTACAATACCACGAGTGGCATCCGCAATAATCATGTGACCAGCAGGACACGTCCGTGCGATACTCTCAGATACCCTAAAGACACTGGTATGCATACCATCTGTTATCTTTCCGTCACGGACGAATATCGCCTCGGCCGCTAGGCACAGTCTGATTCGGGAAACGCAGCTGTCGCTCGGGGACACCACGGGTCACCTGCACGTAGACAACAGCATGTGCCTCAAGCAACTGATTTCGACGAATGAGCTCACGGGCAACGTGCACAAGCCGTTCAGGTTTGGAACACGCAATGCGGACAGCCGCAAGACTGTGAGAAAGAAGGGCAAGATGCTCGCAGACCTTGAACAACCGCCCACCATAGGAACGAATCACTTCGTAGACACCATAGCCAAGCATGAACCCACGGTCGGTAGACGCCACTCGTGCCCTTGACTTGGGCAGGAAAACCCCTCGCGGCTCAAATATTGAAGAAAAATAGACAACTTTCTCAAGGTTTCTCATATGCTTTACAAGCATAGTGATCAACATCTGGTGCTCAAGTTATCTCGGAAACGAAGGGAATGAATCGTTGACTCAAGCGCCCCAGTACATATTCTAGTCTGTTTGAAACACTCAAAGCTAAGTACTCTTATCTATGTAACTGCTCTGGCATTACCGGCAATCGCGCAGCAGGATTCACAGCCTGGGCGAACTGTCACTGCGGAGGAACTCTGGCTCAAACTCAGCCTCTCCGGATCACGACGTCTACTTGGACTGGTGATTGCACCTTTTAACGTTCCCTCGGGAACGAATGCAGCGGTGGACTCGAATGTCCGCCTTGTCGAAACCGTCTTTACGGCTGACTTGGCTTTCTCCCTGCATTTTACATTCGCACAGCCAGACACCGGTACCCACTTTCATTTCTCGACAGACCAGCGACGGCCTGACCTCAGAGGATGGGCGACAACTGGGGCTCAGGTGCTAATCTGCGGAGACCTGATTACGAAGCGTTCAGGTCATCATATTCAGTTGCGCCTGTATGACCTTGCTTCATCCCGCCTGATCGCCACAAAATTGTACCTGTTGACTCCAAGTGGCCGCTGGCTCGCCCACCAAATTGCGGACGAAATCATCAAGCTACTTACCGGCGAGGATGGAGTAAGTTGTACCCGAATAGCTTTCTCCCAAGCCCTTGGGCAGGCACGCAAGGAACTGGCCTGGGTTGATTATGACGGAGCTGGACAGACAACTATTACGAACTCTGGTGGTCTCAAACTGTTCCCTGACTGGTCACCGCGAGGTGACAAAATCGCCTATAGCTCCTACGGTCCTTCTTCGCTCAACGTTTATACTCTTGACATCACGTCACAAAGGGTGAGCACAATCGCTGAGCGACCCGGGCTTAATACAACACCAGCCTATTCGCCAGACGGCCGGAAGCTTGCCGTGTCGCTCAGCTTCGAAGGACAATCAGAGATATACGTGATGGACGCCGACGGCCGGAACCTACGCCGGCTAACCACCAGCCCGGGTATCGACATCTCACCCTGCTGGGACCCCTCCGGTCGACAGATTGCATTCGTCTCCGACCGAAGCGGTACACCGCAGATATACGTGATGAGTGCTGACGGTACAGACATCCGCCGGATAACATTTGAAGGTTCGTACAACACATCTCCGGCTTGGTCACCGCGTGGAGATTTAATCGCATTTGTCCAGCGTCAGTCAGACGGGTCAAACCAGATCTGTGTTACGAACATACTTGGCGACACCTATATGCGTCTCACCAATCTTCGCAATAACGAAGACCCCTGCTGGTCACCTGATGGTCTACACATCGCCTTTGCGTCAAACCGAACCGGCGTCTGGGAAATTTACACAATGGACTGGAACGGTGCCAACCAACGACAGGTTACGCTGACAGGCGGTGCCTTCTCGCCCACTTGGAGTCCGCGTCTCCTGAGGTAGAGTCTACCAATCGTAACCGGACATTGACATGGACGACACTGTGGATAGGATTTGCCCACAATGCAAATGACAACTATCGAGCATCGCCAGTACAGTCTAAGTCGAGAAGCACGGACGGTGTTGATCCTGATTGCGATTACCTTTGTTCTTAAGCTAATCTACTTCTGGTACTATTACTTTGGCGGCAGTGTACCGTATGCCGATTTTCAACGACAGCTGGGTGATTCTGCGATCTACCGCGATATAGCTCAGGCCATTGCCACTGGTGACTTCTGGCGACAGATTCAGTACTTTGGCCGCGAATCAGTGGTATTCTATCGGGCACCACTGTATCCATTCGTACTTGCCTTTTTCTTCAAACTGTTCGGCCAGACAGTATTGCCCGTATATGTTTTTCAGTTGCTAGTTGGATGCTTCAACCTCTGGCTGGTTTACTGGATTGCCAGACGACTTTTTTCGCATCCGGCCGGACTGATTGCCATGGTTTTAGGTGCATTCTATGCTCCGTTGGTTTTCAAGGAAACCAAACTGGTTTCAGTAACGCTGACAATCGCCTTCGGATTGCTTACGGTCGTCTTCCTCCTCAGGTCCCAAGAAGCTCGACCCAAACGAAACTGGTTTGTTGCTGGGGTATTCGCAGGTCTCGGTACCCTGACTTGGGGTGGGATGATCCTCATCCTACCTGTTCTCGTTGTTCTATGGTTACTCCTGCGGCAGCATATCACGTTCAAATTCGTCCTGATATTTGTGCTTGGTTGGTTCCTGTCCATATTGCCTGCAACACTACACAACGTGCTGGTCGGGAACGACCTAGTCCTGATCAATTCAAACAGTGGCTACACCTTCTACCAAGGAAACAACCCTGCGGCGAATGGAACTATCATCCATCCGCCTGAGGTGTATGATTCAATTGCTCTCCGCCTATTCCGCGGTCGGTATCCGACCGGCATCAGCGACCAGCAACAGTTTGACCTCCTATATGCCTCGACAATAATTAAGCGGACAAGTCCAACTCGCCTCAGTGATACCATCAAACCATCAGAAGCCTCCAACTTCTGGCTACGTCGTGGGTTGACGTGGATTCTTAGAAACCCTGG
>JBDRUL010000052.1:0-7209 GCA_039801305.1 Caldifarciminota bacterium
GCCGCCATCACCGAGCTGCGGCTGAGATTACCCAGGCGCTGATAGCGCTTGGTAACGGTATAGCCCTGAGCAAATGAGCGCGCCTCCAGCTTATCCTTGTGCCGACCGCCGTCAGTATACGGGTCCTGCCACATTATCTCGGCAAAGAAGAGCGCTTTGTTCTGGCAGGTACCACTATTTCCCTGTTCGTACTCGAGCACCTTGTTTACAAATGCCCGGGCTTCGCTGACAGCATCAACCGGTGCCCGGCCGATGAAAAGGTCAGGATAGAGATCGACCGAGTCTGCCACCTCGCCAAACACATTGTCGTTGTCAAAGTCCCAGGTGCCGTCCGTATCCGCAAAGTAGAGGTCACAGGGCAGCGAGTCTTCGCGCTGATGGATATTCCCCTCACTCACCATCGCAAATGCCTTGCGGAACGGCATCAGACTGACATCGCCACCGAGCAGAACCCAGCGCACACCCGAGTCCGGCAGCGTCCGGGTGTAGTTGCGCAGCCGCTCGGCACTGTCTCTGCCCGGATAACTGGCATAGACCCATTCAATATGCCTGATGACCGCTGGAACTCCCTTCTGAGTCTTCCAGGCAGCCAGCCGGGCAAAGATCGAATCGAACTGGCTCGGGCAGACAATCACATACTCAAACCCTGCCTGATCAGACTCAGGCGCCATTGGCAGCAGCTCATAGTCAACCCTGACATCAAAGCCGGAGCAGAACTCCAGCCGTCTCTCAGCACCAGCATAGCGCACTGGATAGAGGATCACCTCCACGGCAGTTCTGCCCTGATACACGCCGGTGCCTGCACAGCGCCAGGACTCAGCCGGCCAGGGAACAGCCGACTGATAGACCAGCGGGTCAGGCGACGTCAGCTGATCAACCAGCTCCAGCCGGGAGAGAATCACCGCCGGCTGAGCCGGAAACGGGATTACGTTCTCCTGCAGCGGCTGCCAGGTAAGCGGTGTAACCCTTACATCTCTGACATTTGCCCGTCCGGGCAGAAGGACTCTGGCACCCTTTGCCGGCAGCTGCGGTCTGCCCGGTTCAGCCAGCAAGTCCATATCCTGACCGGTAACAGTCACATAGCCATTCTGCTCGCTGAACTCAAATTCCTGCGGCTTGAACACGAATCGCTCGCGCACGACTGCAGCCGCAGTAATACTGATCAGACACAACAACCACGTAACAGCTCTCATCGTTCTTCTCCTGCTCTACCGTTCAAGTATCCTGAACTCGGTGCGGCGGTTTCTTGCCATGCCCTCGGGTGAGTCGTCAGGTCAGTGTAAACCTGCCTGTAGTCCCGTCAAGCTGCAATTCCGGGAAGAGATTGTGATGAGCGTTGACCAGAGCACTATAGTGCCAGTTACGATGAGTCTAACTGCGGCTGCCAGACTGCAATCGAAGACCATACTCACAACTGCTGCCAGAACGGCATTCAAAACCGCTACCCGACTCACTGTCACAATACCGACAGTGAACACCGCCGCATGCCAATTCGGAGCAACCACCAGATTCAGGCCAGAAGTCACAACCAGACCGACTGCAGTAGTTACGACCGACATGCCACCAGACCTGACAACTGCTGGGGGAATGGGAGGGTCAGAGAAGGCGCTTTTCGGTCAAATGTCTGAAATATCAGAAGATACACCGATTCAGCCCATATCCGGTATATTAGTTATAGCTAATATCAATCGGCAGACCCGCCATCACCAGGTAAAGATACTCTGCCCACCCGCACCCGGCACCAGAAACAGGAAGCCCATCAGAATGTGACTTCTCGCCAGAGCCTGCTCGTTGTAATAAGTGCTGATATAATAGTTAGTTAGGAGCAAACACCCCATAGACACCCCCTGCCCGGGGCATGCCCCGGGCATGCCCCCCAGCTGCTCCCGAGTCAGTCCCACGGCCTGCCCGCAGCTTCAGCCTGGCTGCTGCCGGCAATCACTGCGGCACAGCCGGC
This sequence comes from Caldifarciminota bacterium, assembly GCA_039801305.1. Taxonomy (GTDB): domain Bacteria; phylum Hydrothermota; class Tepidihabitantia; order Tepidihabitantales; family Tepidihabitantaceae; genus JBDRUL01. The sequence continues at coordinate 1,958 of JBDRUL010000052.1, forward strand.
TGCAGACCGGTTCTGCCGGGTTCTTGTTCCAGCCGTCGGCAGGTCTAGACCCGCTCAGCCAGAAGTCCGGCTACCGCCTCAAGCAGGGCGATGTCGTCCTTATCAAATGCGTCCGGCTGGTGCGAGTCGACGGCAATCTCGCCCCAGAACCTGCCCTCTCTGATGATCGGCACCACTATCTCCGAGCGCGTCTCGGCAAAACAGGCAAGGTATCTCGCATCAGCATTGACATCCGGCACCACCTCGGTCTTCATGCTCTTTGCCACTGCTCCGCAGATTCCTCTGCCTTCCGGGATTGTTGAGAATCCGGTCGGTGTCTTTCCCTGATAGGCGCTGAGCACCAGACTGTGGCCTTCGAGCCGGAAGATGCCAACCCAGTTGTAGTGGGAGAAGTTCTCGCGCAGGAATATCACCACCCGGGACTGCGCATCCTCACTCCGCTGTGCCGAGCGGACAAGCTCGCGGAGCTGCTGCAACTCCTTCTCGTATCTCATTGCTTTCAACCCGTCTATGCCCAGCCAGCCAGAAACCGGCCATCACGGGCAATCGGCCTGCCATCACCATAGACCACAAATCCCTTGCGCGTGTCGCAGACCATATCCCAGTGAACACCGGACTTGTTCTTTCCTCCGGTTTCAGGCAGCGCGGCACCAATCGCCACGTGCATTGTCCCGCCGATCTTCTCATCAAAGAGGGTGTTCCTGGTGAACCGCTGAATACGGTAGTTCGTGCCGAATGCCAGCTCTCCTACCCGGCACGAGCCACTGTCGGTTTTCACCATCGCCCTCAGAAACTCCTCGTTCTTCTCTGCCTTCGCCTCAACCACTCTGCCCTTTTCAAACCGCAGCCGGATACCCTGCACCTCTCTGCCGGCATATACTGCTGGAAAGGAGTAGCGGACATAGCCCTCTGTTCCGTTCTCGATGGGACTGGTGAATACCTCACCATCAGGAAAGTTCACTCTGCCATCACAGTTTATCCAGCGCCTACCCTCTGTCCGGAAGGTTATATCAGTATCTTCGCCCACCACTCTGATCTCGGCAAGCCGGTTCAGGAATCTGACCAGCCGCGCCTGACGCCTTGAGACCTTCTGCCAGTGTCTTATCGCCCCTGGCCGGTCTACCATCCCTGCTCCGTAGACAAAATCCTCGTACTCTGAAAGCGACATCTCGGCATCCTGCGCCGACGAGTGAGTAGGAAACAGTGTCCCGACCCAGCGGAACTCACCCTTTGCCTCCCGCTCCAGCCTTCTGGCAAACAGCGGCTTGCGTGCCGCCTGAAACAGGGCAATCCGCTGCGGATCTATGCCACTCAGCTCCTTTGTGTTCATTCCACCCCAGATCGATATCATCGCATCCAACTCCTCAACCACTGTCCTCTCCAGCGGCGGAATGAACCGCAACTGATCCCGGCGGGCATGCTTGAAGAATACATAGTTCGTGCCGGGCAGTGTTACCTGCAGGCTCACGTTTGCACCGGCCTGCAGCGCTTCTGCCTGACAGCAGCGGATCAGCTCCTCAGCCACTGCCGGTCCTGTTATATGAACCCATTCGCCCTTCTTCAGCCGCAGACTGTACTTCACCAGCAGCTCAGCAAGATTCTTCACCCGGTAATCTGGCAAGACTCACCTCCGTTATGCAACAAACCTGCCCTTCTCATAGATGACACGGCCATCGGCTATGACCCTGCCTTCACGCCGCATATCCTTGATCATATCCCAGTGGATACTGGAACGGTTTCTGCTCAACGTCTCCGGATAACCTGCGCCCAGTGCCAGATGCACGGTTCCGCCGATCTTCTCATCAAAGAGGATTTCGCCGGTAGCCCGGGAGATGGAGTAGTTCAGTCCGAACGCCACCTCACCGAGCAACCGTGAGTTCCCATCAGTATTGAGCAGCGCCTGCAGCAGGTCATCTCCTTTTTCTGCCTGCGCCCGTACCACCCGACCTGAGCTGAACTCAAGAGCGATCCCCTCGACCTTTCTGCCACTGTACACAGAAGGTATGTCAAAATGTATTCTCCCCTCGGCTGAATCCTCCACCGGCCCGGTAAAGACCTCACCAGAGGGAAAGTTTGCCTTGCCATCTGAGTTTATCCACCGCCGTCCCCTGACGCTCAGTTCCAGCTCTGTCCCTTCTCCCTCTATCCGCAGCCGGCTCACACCGCTCAGCCGGTCAACATACTGCTGCTGCACCGCTGACACCTCCTGCCATGCCGCAATCGGGTCTGGCCTGTCCAGCAGGCAGGCTTTGAACACAAACTCCTCGTACTCAGCAAGCGACATAGCTGCCGCCTGTGCCGCAGCCTCAGTGGGAAAACGGGTAAGACAGGTGCGCAGCTCTCCTCTTGCTTTGCGCTCCAGGATCCGGTTGAAGAGCATCTGCCGGCTGGCGCGCTGCCGGGCAATTCTCTGCGGATCGACGCTGGCAAGCGCCATCGTATTGCTCTCAGCCCTGATCACCAGCCGGGTCTCAAACTCCTCTGCCTCGCTCTTTTCCAGCGGATGCACATAGACAATCTGCTCCTCTGAACCCTCCTGCAGCATGATCCTCTCCAGCTCTGACCAGCTGGTTCTGACATAAGGATGGGCACCACTGTGCAGAGCCTGCCGGTAAACCTCCTAGCCCAATGGCATACCACCGGCAGCAGTGACGATCAGCAGCCTCTCTGCCGGCTGCACCGCCAGCGAGTACCTTACTATCACCTCCGCCATCTTCTGAACCCTGGAGTCTCTCATCGCCGGCTCAGGGAATATCAAACCGGCTGGTGATGATCAGCCCGGCAATCGAAACAAGAACCACCAGCCCGCCGATGGCAAAGAGTAGATGATATACATCGAAGAAGTGCGTAAGCTGACCGATGACCAATGCCGAGACGGCAAAGAAGAGGTGCAGCAGCCAGTCCCGGGTTGAGAATATCCTGCCCCGCACCGACTCGGGCACAACCTCATGCAGCAGCGTATCCATGCCGATGTTTATCGGCGAAAGTGCCAGACCGGCAAGAAAACAGAGTGGTGCCATCAGCGCAAAACCCTTCAATGTTGCCAGCGCCATGGCAACCATACCCAGTACCATGAACGAGACCAGCATCACCCGGTGCTTGCGCGTCCGGTGTCCGAGTGCGCCGAAGAAGAGCGAGGAGACTACCAGACCGGCCGAGCCGATACCGCCGACATAGCCCACACCCTTTGTTCCCATATGGGACTGGATGATCGGAATGTAGAGCACAAATACCGCTGCACCCAGCAGCACCATCAGGCAGACCGCGCTGTTTACAAAGAATACCGTCGGGTCACGGGAAACCATCTGCCACAGCTCCCGCACCTCGCGCAGCATCCTTGACTGGCCGTCGATGAAGAGTCTCGCCTCGTCACCCACCGTGAGTCTGGTCTGCGGGCGCTGCCAGCTGTCTGCCAGCCTCCGGAATATCACCACCAGTGCGACCACCGATATCAAATAGGTCAGCGCATCGATGTAGAAACCGGCTGTCCATTCCCGGCCCGGACTGGTGATCCTGAGCCGCGACCAGCCCTGCCAGTCCACGATCAGCCCGCCAAAGAAAACCCCCAGGAGCGTCGCCACCCGGCCGATCAGATTCATCAGCGAGTTCGCGCCCAGCACCTTGTCCGTTCCCACCAGATTCGGAATGATCGAAACCCGGGCTGTATTGAAGAAGAGCCCCAGCAGGAAGACACCGAATGCTACTGCATAGACCAGCGGCAGACTGCGGGTGGCAAGCGCCAGCAGCGGAATCAGCAGCACGAGCAGGGCACGGCCACTGTCGCAGACAACCATCACCCGGCGTCTGTTCCACCGGTCGACAAGGATACCGGCAAGGGGCCCGAAAAGAATCGTGGGCAGTGCCACCACCACCGAAAGAAACGATATCGCCTGCGCCGCGCTCTGCTCAGCGCCGTCTGGCATCTGCAGGAATCGGGCGCCGATCATTGCCAGCAGCGCCATATAGTCGAGCTTGTCGCCAAAGAGTGAGACCGCCTGCGAAACCGCAAAGAGCAGAAACTCCGGCATTCTGATGACCGGCAGCAGCTGGCTCCGCTGCGTTTCAGCGCGCACTGGACACACCTGCACCGCGTCCGAACCTCGGCACCGGATAGCGCTGGATAAGCTCCCGATACAACGCCTCAACCTCGTCAGCTATCCGCTCCCATGAGAACTCAAGTGAACGGCGCCGCCCCGCCTCACCCATCTGCTGTGCCAGCTGCCTGTCCTGCAGCAGCCGCACCAGTGCCGCAGCAATCGCCTCAGTATCCCTGGGCGGTACCAGCAGCCCCTCACGACCGTCGGTAACCACCGACCGGTATCCGGGAATATCTGAAGCAACCACCGGTCTGCCGGTTGCCATTGCCTCGAGCAGGACAATACCGAAGCTCTCCCAGCCGATGGCAGGTGAACAGAAGACATCACAGGTACGGAAGTAGCTTGGCCGCTCTTCAGAAGGTATCAGACCTGCCCAGTGGACATGCTCCTCGACCTCCTTGTCCAGATAGCCGCGATAGGAGTAGCCGAGCAGTCCGGTTCCGGCAACCACCAGTTGCACATCCGGAATCTTCTCCACCACTCTGGGAAACGCCATCAGCAGGTACTTCAAACCCTTTCTCGGCTCAAACCTGCCCATGAAGAGAATCTTCGGACGGCCGTTGTCCAGTGCCGGCACCACCGGAACATCGGGCCGGAACAGGTTGACATCGATGCCGTTGGGAATGATCCGGTACTCACCCGGAAAGTACTTCTCTATCGACCTCTTGGCGGTCTCCGATACTGCCACCAGGCCGTGAATGGCATCAAAGAAAGGCCTGAGCCAGTGCCGGAAGGCAGAATAGCCGATGCTGTTCTCATGACCGGCATGCAGAGTGATCACATTGATCGCCCGCGATGCCCTGATCGCTGCCAGAGGCAAGGTCGGTGCCAGTGAACCATGAATGTGGATAATATCGAACCGCTCCTCCTCGAAGAACCGCCGGACGCGCGCGGTCGCCCGGAATGCAACCGGTATCCGGGCAAAGGACTTGTTTGACCGTACAACCAGACCCCGGCCGATGCGAAAGACCTGATCCTCATCTGGAACCCTGTCCAGACAGCCCAGTGTCCGTCCACCGATATTTGTCGTCAGAACCTTGACCACATGCCCGCGACGCCGCAGCTCAACTGAGAGATGGTGAATGTGTTCGGGAATGCCGCCGATATATGGGTAGTAGTTATCAGAGACCATGCAGATTCTCATCGTCCGACTGC
>JBDRUL010000053.1:0-5335 GCA_039801305.1 Caldifarciminota bacterium
CACCGTAACCGGCAGGAGACCGGCAAGGCTCGCCCAGAAGGCGACCAGCGCCGGCGGGCAGCAACGATGCGACAGCAGTTTGCTAAGGAATCCCCAGGTTCCCCAACCGAGCAATGAGACAAGAGCCAGTACGCGATGATCCATCACGCTATCCTATGATGTGTCCACCTAGCTGTCAACTCCGCCTCTGCCACCGGGCAGACCTGACGGAAGATCAGCAGTTCCGGAAACGCCTGCAGCCAGTTTGGTTCCCTTTCCCAGTTGTCAGACACAACTCATGCACGGGACAGAACCAGAACAATGTATCTTCAGAATTACCAGCATGTTGTGCATATCCCACCAGAATCTTGTCCCAACCCCCGGGGTCATCCCCCCGGTTGCCCCCTTCTCTGCTGTAGTTTCTGGTGTCACCTAGGATACGGTCTTGGCTGCTGCTGCAGCTGGAGTGATCAATCCTGCCTTGGCAGCTACCCCAAATCTCATTCTGGCAGTGTCTGCCAATTTGATGTCAACCGCTCATTCTACTGCTGACTCAAATCGAGCCGCAGGGCGCTGTTCAAGAGGCGCTGCTGCTTTCACCCCGGCCCTCCATCCAACACCCATCGCAACTGCTGAATCCAATCTCAGCTTCGGGCGGATACCAACAGGTGAACTTCTCTCTTTACCGCTCGTTGATGCCTGCGCTGTTCTTGACTCTAGTGTCTCATAGCAAAGCACGCCTCAACCTGGTCGTTTCTACCTGTCTGTCGTTGCCAAGCCAGTCTGCACCTTGACCGCTGGACACGAAATAATAGAATCAGACAAAAGGAGGCTGCTGATGGCTAAGCACATACTTGTACTGACATCCTGCCTGTTGACCCTTCTGGCACGCCCGCACAATATCATGATCGACCACAATGAGATACCGCTTGTTATCGACACATATGCCCGCTACAAGCAGAACCAGTCGGTCTTCCGCTGGACACCCTTCGACTCGACACGCACACACTGGAATCTGACTCAATATCCCCAGCAGCTCACAACCCGTACCGGCCTGCGTGATTACACCGAAGGCTGGTATCCTGCTCCAGACACAATGGAGAACGACTATCCTGATCCGGAAGTGGTAGAGATGGATACCTTGGGCTCAGGTACCGAGCAGTACTGCTACCTCTGGCTCGATTCCTTTGCCCTCTACAGCGATGGCATTGATTTCGAGACCGGTGGCTATCGATTCATCGGCAACTACCGGCCCGACGGAGAGGTGTATTCCCTGCCAATGTACTACGGAGGTTCGTGGATAACTGCATGGTCTTGGCAGTATGAGATAATTCCCGGCATTCCCTATGTTGCCAACGAACAGCACGAAAAAGCCATTGTTGCCAAAGGCAAGGTCAAAGTTCCGATGTCAGGAGAATACTACTGGCCATGTCTGGTAATCAGAGATTACATGACCTATTCCGACAACATGGGCACACTTGATCGACGCTGGATATATGAGTGGGTTGTCCCCGGGCATTTCGCGGGTGGCAACGGCGTTGCAGCCGCAATGAGTCAGAACGGCGCTGCCCGCAATTTCGTCAACGTGGAGCAGATGCTTCAGGTCGAACGCTGTTCGGTACCAGGATGGGACCTCCTGCCGCCCAGATTTGCTAACACGCGGGTATGGCGTGACACTGTGTTCAACGGTCCCTTTGTTGTATGGTCAGACATCACCGATAACGAGGAGCTCGGCGAGGAGTCTCTCTTCTACCGGTTGAACCAAGGCAACTGGGTTTCTGTACCGCCCGATTCAGAGAGCGACGGCCGTTTCTATTTCACAATACCGGCAGTGACCCAGCCTACGCGTATCGACTACTACCTTTGGGCAATGGATGAATTCTCCGCCGACAACGATATTGAGTTCTGGACTACCTGGCCGGTGTGCTCTCCTGAAAGCACAATGATTACCTTCATCGCCGGTGGCTCAGGAGCTGGCGAACAACCTGCGGTCGTGTCCAGAGAAGCGTCTCTGGCTGTATTCCCGAGCCCGTTCCGAACCAGCGTTACCTTCCGGATTTCGCAACCTGCGTTCCCCTACGCAGCATGTCGCATCTACTCGCAGGACGGCAGCCTCGTCCGAACACTCGTGATGGAACCCTGTAACAATGGCAATCTCCAGACAATTTGGGACGGACGCAACGAGCATGGCCGCACGCTGCCCGGGGGCACCTACCTCTACCGAATCAGTGCTCCCGGCTGGCAGCGCAGCGGCATTGTCACCCGTCTGGGGCAGGGTCAGTAGGATAACAGATCGGAGATTACCTTGGAACTGAAGAAGGTTACAGTTGAACTGCCTGCTGATGCCAACGTAATTATCGGGCAGTCTCATTTCATCAAGACCGTCGAAGACCTGCATGAGCTGCTAGTCTCCTCGGTGCCCCAGATCAGATTCGGACTTGCATTCTGCGAAGCATCCGGCCCCTGCCTTGTCCGCTTGTCCGGCAACGATTCTGAACTCGAACAGGCGGCAGGAAGAAACGCCCTAGCCATTGGCGCCGGCCATTCCTTTGTCATTCTCATCCGTCAGGCCTTCCCCATCAATGTTCTCAATGCCATCAAGCAAGTACAGGAGGTATGCACAATCTTCTGTGCCACTGCCAACCCGGTATCAGTCATCGTGGCCGACGATGGCGCGGGTAGAGGTATTCTCGGAGTAATCGACGGCAAGAAACCGGCAGGTCTTGAAGGAGAAAAGGAGGTTGACGAGCGCAGAGCACTGCTGCGCCGTTTCGGTTACAAACTATAGAGATTCAATACGGGTTTGAGTGCGCCTCGTCGCTAGACGAAGATTCTCTTCACCCAGTCGTCGCAGATAGTCCACTCGCGGTTCCAGAGTACACCCGCTACCCGTATGCCGGTGATACGTTCGAGAGAACCGATCTTCTCCATCAGGTCTGCCGTCCCCCAGACATCAGCCTCAACCTGAACAAAACGACCACGATAGGGAAAACCATCTCGCACCAGACTGAATTCTGTCCCGGCGAGAAGTTGCCGGAGCTGGTCAGGCAGGTGCCCTGTCTCAAGGAGAAAATGAAAATGCCCAAAGTTCTCAACGCCTGACCAGTCAATCTCCGGTTGCACCCGCAGAATGCCGGCAGGATTGTGTTCACCACAGAGAAGCCGGTCAAGTTTAACCCTGAGCCAAACCGGGTCTCTTCCGATCCCTGCAGAAAGTTCCGCAATATCTGAACCCGGGTTTGCCAGCAGAAAATGGACAAGCTGCTTTTCGTCAGCTGAAATCGGCACTGCCACAGGAAATGAGTAGTCAGCCACGCGCGACACCTCACGATAATCAAACTCGGACATGTCCTGAATGAACCTTGCCTCGGTCTCAAAGTCCCGGGAGTAGAAAAGCATACCCAGATTCGGCCCCAGTCCTGCCGGCACTCCACAGTTTATCAGGATCTCTGTGACAAACAGAAGCCGTCGTCGGAGCGCGTCAGCAGCAGCAACAGGCTGAGCAGCACTTGCCATCAGTGCTCCCATGACCCAGTCTCCCCCCAGAAGCGGGGGAGCAGCACCAACCACTTTGAAACATCGAATCACGCCAGATTTCTCCAGGCGATTTATCCGCTCCTGATACTCCGACCGCTCCAGTCCCGCTGCGGCTAACTGTTCCTCCGAGACCAGCTTCCCAGCTTCCTCGGCAACTCTCAGCGCCATCACGTCAGCCTTCTCTAGCATCATATTCTGTCCACCTTCTCACCAAATCGTAGGTGTCTCAAGGAGACTGAATCCAGACACTGGTTTCAGTATGCTCCCCTTCTGCCCAGTATCGCCGGAAAGGTCTTCAGAATGATCTGAATATCCAATAGCAACGTCCATTCGCGCACATATCGTGTATCCAGCTCAACCCTTTGCTGATAGGTTGTGTCGGTTCTGCCTGACACCTGCCAGAGTCCGGTCGCGCCCGGTGGAACACGGAACAGAAGCAAAGAGTAGTCCCGGTAGTAATCAATCTCCTTCTCAACTATGGGTCTTGGCCCTACCAGGCTCATCTGCCCTGCGATGATATTGAAGAACTGAGGCAGCTCGTCTATGCTGAACCTGCGGAGGAAACGTCCGCATCGGGTCACTCGCGGATCATCCTTGAGCTTGAAATTCTGTTCGAATTCACGGCGCTTCTCGGGATCAGACGCCAGAATATCCTGTAAACGCTTATCCGCGTCCTGATGCATCGTACGAAACTTGTAAAGCCAGAACGGCCTCATGTTCCTTCCCAACCGGCGATGTCGGTAGAACACCGGGCCTGGGCTGTCGAGTTTGATCCAGGCAGCAACCGCCAGGAACAAAGGACTCAGTATTACCAGCGCAATACCGCTGATCAAAAGATCTATCACCCGCTTCAGCCGTCGTGAAATCCCATCCAATGAATAGGGCGAAACATGACGCGGATGCGGACCAAGCAAGTAGGCACTCATGGTGAATGACCGCACGCCAATGAAGTCGACAAAGTACTCCTGGGCCAAGCGGCTGACCAGATACTCTGTCCTGAGGTCGACAGTATCGACTACGATCAGATTGAAGTCCGGCACTCTCCTGTTTGCATCTGACCGCAGACGCAACCGGGGTTCCAGCTCGGCTATCGGCACTACTTCAGTACACTCGAACCCCCACCAGCGGAGGAGTCCAGTCTTGGCGACATGAAAGTCGGTCGCAAACAAGACTCGCTGCGGTACTGCTCGCCGTAGCAGCAGTCCAACCACCGGCGCCAATAATGTCAGATACACCCAGAGAGCCAGCCAGAATCTCACTCTCAGCGGTTCACACCAGCTCCACAGAGCATGTACACCCCCATAGCCCACGTAGGTCAAGGCAAATGCCGCCTGCGTCCGCAACGTTAGTCCGTAGTTTGCCCGGGCGGTAGTCTCAAACTCACCCACAACATAGCTGGCTGCGGCCATTAGTAACCACAGTACGACCAGCGTCGTTACAGACGCTGAATACGGCACAAGTACAAGTCGGAGAATGGCAATCACAAAAACCAAGAACAGGAGCTCCAGCGCCACAAGCGTTCTGTCGCTACCGCTGAGGTTGCCACTCATCTGCTTACTCTGCCAGCAGTCTAGTAGTTGGCCCTCGTCAGTCAAGCTAGGTTACGCTGCACAAGACGCCAAAACTGTCTGAACCAAGAGTACCGGCTGCCGTCGAGTTGACAGCCGCTGGCTTCTGAGCACTGATTCTAAACCGGCCAAAACAGAAAGAGGCCGGTCTATGCGTTTTTTCTTTATGTCGTCTGTTGCTGTGGCTCTTGGTACTGGTCAAGTACCTTCACTCAACGAGTCGTTAACCGATCTTGCGTTCCCGCCGGAAA
>JBDRUL010000053.1:5345-7208 GCA_039801305.1 Caldifarciminota bacterium
GCGCACATGGGTGCGCAGCACGAGCAAGTACCGCACACCCCCGGCTGATGCGGCTGTTTCCTCAGAATCCCGCTCGCTTAGAAACGGCGGCTGGCTCGTAACGCGGCGCCTGTTGCCGGTTCCCGGCAACGACACTATCTCCTTCTGGACGCGTTCACACAATTCGGCAAAGCGGGAAAGCGTTGAAGTCTGGATTTCGACGTCCGGCCCGAGTCCCCCAGAGTTCACCATCCGTCTTGCTGCCTTGGGAATCGCTTCATCGAGCTATCGGCGGGTGGTACTGTCGCTGGGTGATTTCGACTCAATTCCGGTCTATATTGCGTTCCGCTGCGTGTCGCTGGGTAAGAGAATAACGTACATTGACGACATTGCCGGACCAAGCTATATCCCCGCCGACGTCGGACCAACGACGATCATTCACCCCCGCGCCTACGAAAGACCCGACACTGTCATCTACCCGCGCGTGGTGATAAAGAACTACGGTTCGCCCCCAATTTGAAGTTCCAGTATGGATGACCATAACCAAGGCTGTCTCTGGTGATACCGTCTATCGTAGTAGCAGCAATGCCGGCTCAGTCGTCCCGCAGGAATCCATCGAGGTGCAGTTCAGCAACGGCTGGCTGACTAGAGAGGGAACATATCGTGTCACGGCATCAACCGGACTGACTGGTGATCTCGAACAGAGAAATGACACGATCACCCGGCTGGTCAGAGTGATCCCCGGGCCAGTCCATGATGCAGCAGCAAGAGCGATTCTTTCCCCACAGGGCCTTGTGCCACCAGGTCCGCGTTCTCCACGTGTCTTGATCGAGAGCCTCGGTACTGAGGCTGAGCAGCTTCCGACCACGTTCGAGGTATTTCGTAACCAGAATCTCGTGTTTGCTGATACCGTAACCACACTCCTTCCTGCCGGGGCTCTGGATACGTTGAACTTCCGCATCTGGATGGCAAGCCCGGGTGCATACAACCTGCGCGCCGTCACCCGTCTGATCGGAGATATGAACCCGGCAAACGACACTCAGACTGCGTCGATAGAGGTGATCAACCTTGTCCATGATGTGGGAGTGCTGGAAATCATCGCACCCATCAACACGGTCAGCCTGGGACAACTCATCACACCGGCTGCTGTCGTTGCCAACCTTGGTGATTATGCTGAGAATTTCGTCACACGGTTTTGATCGGAGCCGGGTATCAGGATACGTTACGAACCAGCTTGCTACCCGACACTGAGGACACACTCTACTTCCCCGACTGGGTGGCTGCTCCGGCAGGACTGCTTACTGTGACGTCATATACCCTCCTTCCAGGAGACGGTGAACCGGGCAACGACACTGCCCGCACCACCGTCCTTGTCAACCCGCCGCAGGGAGAAGGCGAAGTTCATAAGAACCCAGTAGTTAGGTTGACGGTAAGTCCATTCACTAGTCGCGGATTCGTCGCCGAGTGGGAAGTACCGGCAGGCACTACGGCAGTTCTCAAGATAACTTGACCCGTGCGGCCGTGTTGCAGTGCAGCAACCCGCAATCGGAATGCAACGCATGGCATTCTGCAGTCTCCCTGCCGGAGCTTACATAGTTCAGCTAACTGCTCGTACGGCCATAGCCCGCTGCAAGACAGTGGTCTACTGAAACGCGGCAATTCACCGGCCGTTACGGAGCAGAGGAAAATTGACCCTCTGCCCCACGACTCTATACTTTCGCCGCCCATGCCTGAAGAAGTAATCTCTGTCCGTGGTGCGCGTGAGCATAACCTCAAGAACATCGACATCGACATTCCCCGCAACCAGTTGATTGTTATCACTGGAATCTCGGGTTCTGGCAAATCCTCTCTGGCTTTCGACACGATCTACGCCGAGGGACAGCG
>JBDRUL010000054.1:0-7158 GCA_039801305.1 Caldifarciminota bacterium
CCGCTCACTCTTCTCCTGAGCAGCTCTTCTGCCAGCGCGCGGTATGCCAGAGCACCGGCAGACTGTCCGTCGTAGTCAAATACGGTCTTGCCGAAGCTCGGCGCCTCAGCCAGCCGGACACTGCGGGGTATGATGGTCTCAAACACGACCTCTTTGAAAAAGTTGCGCACATCGGTGGCAACCTGCCGGGCAAGGCTCAGCCGGGTTGAGTACATCGTGATCAGCACACCCTCAATCTCCAGCCCGGGGTTGAGCGATTTTCTGACAAGCGAAATCGTGTCGAGCAGCCGGGAGATGCCTTCCAGCGCATAGTACTCGGCCTGCACCGGCACCAGCACGCTCTCTGCCGCCACCAGCGCATTGAGCGTGAGAAAACCGAGACTGGGCGGACAGTCGATTATCACAAACTCATAGCGCGGCTCCACCAGCCGCAAAGCCCGGGCAAGCCGCTGCTCTCTGATTTCGGCATCAACGAGCTCGACTTCGGCGCCAGCCAGGCTGATTGCCGCGGGCAGCAGATCGAGCTTCCTTTCCCGGTCGGGCAGGATCGCATCCTCAATCCGCTGGGCTTCGAGCAGAACCTCATAGACCGATGCGTCCAGCTGCGCGCGGTCTACCCCCAGTCCGCAGGTGGCATGCCCCTGCGGATCCATATCCACGAGCAGCACCCGGTCGGTAAGCATCGCCAGAGCGGCTGCGAGATTCACTGCCGTAGTGGTCTTGCCCACTCCGCCCTTCTGGTTGCAGACGGCGATGCGCTTCACGGTATCACCTCGGGCAGCAGGGTATCTGCCTGTTCCGGCAGATATCTGACCAGCACCATGCGGGTGATGCCGTCCGGATCTCTTGCCTCGACGAGCCGGCGGGGCTGTGCCAGCTCATACAGAAGCGACTGCCGGCGTCTGGCTTGGGTGACCGCCACCTCCCGGCAGAGAATGTCGCCCAGCCGGGTCTTGACCAGCCTGGTGCCCAGGACACTGATCGTGACCGGCTCAGACCTGAACTCCAGCGGAATGACCATTCTGGTGCGGTATTCGGTTCCGGGCTCAAGCGGCAGTCCCCGGAGCGCCACCCGCGCCATCTCCGCAGCCAGCGCATCTTCAGCAACTCTTAGGCTCTTCTCCTCGCTGCCGTCCACGGTCTCCTTGCGGACCTCAACCCTGCCGTCTTCCCAGCGCGCGGTCAGCTCGGTGATGGTCAGTTCGGTTGTTGTCTGCCGGTACAGCCATTCCGGTTTCAGGCTGAAGCGGCGCAGGGCAAAGGTGATCGATTCGGTCAGAAAGATCCGGGCGGCATAGGGCTCAACCACGCTGGTGACGACCGCCAGTGGTCTGGCTGCCGTCTCGTCAAACTGCAAGAGCACCCGGCGCCGGAAGATCACCGTGTCGCGCCTGATCACCTCGTACTCGGAAAGCTCGCCATCGCGCCAGTCCGGCGCGGTCAGAACCAGCGGCTTCTCCTCCCGCCCGCTGCAGCGCGTGAGCAGAATGCCCGCCAGAACAGAGAACAGCAGCCCGGCACTAACCGCGGCTCGACGACAAAGAGACATTCCGGTTGTCACCCCTGCTCACTCTAGTTTGCCGACCGGGCAAGTCAAGCGCACGCCGGCCTGCCACATTCTCCTCAAGAAAGACCAGCAGCGCCGCCATATCCTCAGGCAGCGGTGAACAGAACTCCCGGTACTCCTGCGTGCGGGGGTGGACAAACCCGAGCAGCGTCGCATGCAGTGCCTGCCGTTCTATGATGTGCAGACAGTTCTCAAACAGCGGCAGATGATCCCGGTTGGTCAGCACCTTCGGGTTGCGACCGCCGTATTCCGGATCGCCCACCACCGGATGCCCGATATGCTGCAGATGCACACGGATCTGATGAGTCCGGCCGGTCTTGAGCCGCAGCCGCAGATAGGTACAGAGATCATACCGACGCAGAACCGTATAACCGGTAATCGCTGTTCGTGCCGCAAAAGGCGTCACCGCCATCCGCGTCCGGTCGATCGTGTGCCGGCCGATCGGTGCGTCGATCGTGCCCTCGTCGAGCTCAAAGTCGCCCCAGGCAAAAGCCAGATACTCACGCACCACGCGCCGGTGCTCAATCTGCTCGCCAAGACTCCTCAGCGCCAGATCGGTCTTGGCAAAAACGATCAGTCCGGTAGTCTCCTTGTCCAACCGGTGCACCACCCCGGGACGGAGCGCTGAATCCGGGCGCTGCGGCAGACTCTGACAGTGAAAGAGCAAACCATTGACAAGCGTATGATCACGGTTACCCCTTGCCGGATGAACCACCACGCCCGCGGGCTTGTCAAGCACGATCAGGTCATCGTCCTCGTAGACGATGTGCAGATCCAGCGGTTGCGGCTCTATTGCCGGCTCCGGCTCGGCCGTGAAGACCGCCGCGATCTTATCGCCGGGCTTGATCCGGTAGCTCGGCTTTCCCGGCTTGCCATTAACCAACACTTTGCCCTCTTCCACGAGTTTTGCCGCCCGGATTCTTGAAAACCCGAGTCCGGAAAGCACCAGATACATATCCAGCCGCTTGCCCCAGAGCCGCTGCGAGGCGACCCGCTCAAACCGCCGCTCCAGACTGCTCACCGGATGGTCAACCATCTTCTTCATCCGGGCATCGTCACCCGGACTATGTCTCTCACCGGCTCGCCAAACAGGCGTTCTGCCACGCTCTCCAGCCCCGGCGTGATATCGGAAAGATAGAAACGGCATCTGCCTGACTCATGATCAGGGTTCAGCAGACCCTGACCGGTAAGCACCTGCTGTACTGCCCGGGCAGTCTCTTCTGCTGAATCGACCAACCGCACGCCCATGCCCATGACCCGGCTGATCACTCGCGCCAGCAGCGGGAAATGGGTACAGCCCAACAGCAGCGCATCGATACCCTCACCTGCCAGCTCCTCCAGATAGCGCCGGACAATTAGCTCAACAATCTCACCCTCAAGCCAGCCTTCTTCGACCAGCGGCACCAGCAGCGGTGTCGCCCTGGCCAGAATCTCCACATCCGGTGCCAGCTCGCGGATTGACCGCTCATAGGCGCCTGCCCGGATGGTGGCGCTGGTGCCGATCACGCCCACGCGACGATTCCGGGTCGCGGCAATCAGCGCCTGGGCACCTGGCTCAATCACGCCCAGCACCGGCACGCTCAACTGCCGCACCAGCTCCGGCATCGCCACAGACGACGCCGAATGGCAAGCAACAACAATCAGCTTTGCGCCCCTTCCCAGCAGAAATCTGGCATCCTCTAGGGCGAACCGGGTGATCGTCTCAGCGGACTTGGTGCCGTAGGGAAACCTTGCCGGATCGCCGAAGTAGATCACCGACTCCTGCGGCATCAAGCGCCGCAACGCCCGCACCACGGTAAGTCCGCCCAGCCCGGAATCGAACACACCGATCGGCGCTTCAGGCTTCATCTTCTCACCTCGCCAGCACTCCTGTTATAAGAAAACCCCTTCACCATCCGGTTCACGGACGATGGCCGTTCAACCTGCGTTCGTAAGCTCGCACAAAAGCCAGACAACCGTCAGCTATTCCCTTTGCCAGCTTCTCGCGGAACTCACCCCGACGCAGCAGCTTTTCCTCGCTACGGTTACTGACAAAACCACACTCCACGAGCACCGCCGGCATGAAGCACCCGCGCAGCACATAGAAACCAGCCTGCTTTACGCCCCGGTCGTTCATCCGCGTTGCCCGCAGCGTCGCCTCCTGAATATGACCAGCCAACTCACTCGACTCAAACAGAAACTCGTTCTGCGCCAGATCCGCCAGAATCAGGCCCAGCTGATCCCGGATCTGGGGACTGCTCATAAGTTCCGGCTCAAAACTCGCATTCTCCCTTGCGGCAACCGCCCTTTCCCAGTCGGTTCTGGCTTCAGAAAGGAAATACGTCTCCAGCCCGCACGCCTTCCGGTTTGGCGCGGCATTGACATGAATGCTCACAAAGAAGTCAAACCCTGCTCCGTTTGCCAGCCGCACCCGTTCTGCCAGCGAGACAAAGGTGTCGCACTCCCGGGTGAGGTTCACCTGTATACCCTCACTCTCCAACCGGCGCTTCAGGCGGCTGGCTATGTCCAGAACCAGTCTCTTCTCCTCTGTTCCCAGTCTGCCTACGGCACCCGGATCACGACCGCCATGACCCGGATCAAGCAGGACCCGCGACACTCGACGCGCCGGCTTGGGCCATGCCCAAACCTCGATTGCCCCTGCGCGCAGAACAACCGACTCAGCTGCCGGCTGTCGGAAAGTGAACAGCAGCGAAATTGCGGCAGCGCTTTCGCGCACAACCTCTCTGAGCAGACCGGTGCCACTGGTGAGCGAAATCAACCGCAGACCGGCATCAAAACCCGAATCGCAGGTTGCGCCGATTTCGAGCCGGAACTCAAGCGATGAATTTGACCTGCCCGGCATAACAAATCCAGGGTCAATTCTGGCTCCCTGGTTCAGGCTGAGCCGCACAACCGTTGTATCCCGGCGCTGAAACCTCTCGGCGCTGACCAGCATCGGCGCCTCTGCACCGGCAAAAAGCCCGGCGGCAGCAGTTGCCGGCACCAGCAGGTCGGCTCCGCCCTCGGCTAGCCGGCAGACAGCACCCAGCCAGAGCCGGCGTCCATTGCAAACCGCAACATCCTGACCCGCGGCAAAAACGCACTCCCGCTCGTCACCAGACCGTGCCAGTGAATCATTCCGGAACAGAGACGAATCACGATACACAACAATGAACCTGTCCCCGACAACCCAGACTTTAGCCCCCACCGCCCCTGCCATCGTGCGCAGTGACACATAACCGGACGATGCCGGAACAGAACCGATATCCGCCCCCGCTCCAACCGCAAGCATCGCCAGCAACACTGCTGCACGAATGGCGCCGGAGAACCTCACTGACACGGTCACCACCGCCCCCCTCTGCGTTCGTCCATCTCCATTGCCCTGCGCCTGAGCTCCTCCCGCCTGTCTTCCTGCCTCTTACCCTTGCCAAGCCCCAGTTCAACTTTGGCTATACCCTTCTCGTTGAAGTACACCTTCAGGGGGATCAGTGTGAACCCGCGCAGAGTGGTCTTACCGAAAAGCCGCTTAATCTCATCCCGATGCAGCAGCAGTCGGCGCCGCCGCTTCGGATCTGGATTATGGATATTCCCCTGTGCATACGGGGCAATCGTCACATTCACAAGAAACACCTGGCCGCCGTCCACCTCAGCATATCCCTCGTCGAGCGAGACTGCGCCCTGCCGTAGCGACTTCACCTCTGTACCGGTCAACTCAATCCCTGCCTCTAGCCTCTCCAGAATCGTGTAGTCGCGCAAAGCCTTCCGGTTCGTTGCCACAGCCCGCATCCGACCGATTATACGAGTGCGGCTATTCGGGTCAACGCGGCACTGCTGTCTCTGTGCTATTCATCCCGGAGTCAATTCCCGGGTACCCACAAATCCTGCCCTATGTAACCAGCTAGACCATCAGATCGTCCCTGAACCCGCGCCCTAAAGCAGCCCAGAATAAGAAGCGAAGCGGCAGGCTGATTCGCCTGCCGCCTAGAACTCCAAACTGACCGTTTATTACCCGAGAACTAATCCCGGACTGCCAGGTGGCAGTGGACCAGGACTAGGCGGAATCGGTATGCCGTCATTGCCGTCCGCCATCATTCCCGGACTGCCCGGTGGCAGCGGACCAGGACTAGGCGGAATCGGTATGCCGTCATTGCCGTCCGCCATCATTCCCGGACTGCCCGGTGGCAGCGGACCAGGACTAGGTGGGATCGGAATACCATCCTGACCGATTACGAGCGTCGCAAGTAGCAGAAACGCTGTGACGAACGCGTATCTCTTCACGAGCACCTCCGTGGTTTTGAAAGCTATATTGCAAGAACGGTGCCTGCTATGAGGAGAATTACGTTACTCAAGCCGCAAAGCCGACTTATGGAGTTAGGCAGAGACAGGGGTATGCCGTCCTTTCTGAACAGTGCCCTGTCGCAGTCGAAAAGTTTTTTGCTAAGTGTTTGACAAATTGAAGGCTAACCCGCTCCAGACAAGTGCGACTGATAACAACTGTGTTTTCGCCGCCCTATTGCGGGGACAGTCGGTCCACTCCGTATCGCTTGAGCAACCGTTGCAGCTGTCTTCGGTGTAAAGAAAGCAGATCTGCTGCCCGGCTCACATTACCGCCAGTCTCCTTGAGGGCTTCGATAACTTCAGCCCTTCCCACTGACCGGTAGCGCGACATAACCGAATTGGGTCTCTCCCTGAGCTCCAAGAACCTGCCACCAAGGTCGCCCAGCGAAATCCGGCGGTTCTGGGACATGATTACTGCCCGCTCAATGGTATTCTGCAACTCCCGGATATTGCCCGGCCAATTGTACGCAGTAAGAGCTGCAATGACCCCATCATCGAAACCTACTATCGTCTTGTTAAGCTGCCGGGCGTAACGTTCGAGGAAGTAGTTGGCCAGCAACGGGATATCGCCAACCCGCTCGCGCAGTGGCGGCACATGTATTGCGACCACATTGATCCGGTAAAATAGGTCTTCACGAAACCTGCCTGCGGCGACTTCCTGATCAAGATTCCGGTTCGTCGCGCATATCAGCCGCACATCCACCCGCCGGGTCATTGTTTCGCCGACCCTGCGAATAACCTTGTCCTCAAGAACTTCAAGCAGCTTTGCCTGAGTACCCAGCGAGGTATTTGTTATCTCATCGAGAAAGACCGTACCGTTCTCCGCTGTCTCCAAGAGGCCTTCCTTGTCCTTAATGGCTCCTGTAAACGAACCCCTTGCATGACCGAACAGTTCGGATTCAAAGAGCTGTTCGGGCAGCGTCCCGCAGTTAACCGCCACAAACCTGTGTTCCCGGCGCAGGCTGCGCGAATGTATCAGCCGTGCTAGGACACCTTTGCCGGTACCGGTTTCACCAGTGAGAAGCACCGTGCAGTCGGTCGGTGCTATCCGGTCGATCGTGCGGTATACCTCCCGGATCGCCTTTGACCTACCGAGAAAAGAACCGGTCAGGGCATCAACCAGAACCTCCTCACGGATGTCTTTGATTGACTCCTGGAGCCTTCGGAAGGCTTCTGACTTGTCAATGGTAGCGCCAAGCAGATTTGCCACTGCCATTAGGAGATTCTTGTCTTCCTCAAGAAAGAGATGGGCAGTGATACGGCTGTCCAGATAG
>JBDRUL010000055.1:0-7117 GCA_039801305.1 Caldifarciminota bacterium
CTTTACCCGCTGCTGTCCCGTTTCTTTGTCGAGGACCAGCAGCGACTGGCAGGTGTCTTTGGAGCAGGGCTGCGATTTGTAACCATGCTGGCGTTGCCGGTAGCGGCTTTAGCCATTCCTCTGGCTGTACCGGTCGTTTCACTTGTCTATGGCGAGAAGTTTGCTGATTCGGCAGTGATTCTGCAGATACTGGCGTGGTGGGGAACGATTGCGGTGTTCAGCTCGTTGTTAAGCAACTATCTGCTGGCAGCAAACCGGACAAAGACGGTGACTCTGCAGTGTCTGCTTTCGCTGCTTGCCAATCTGGCGGTCAACTTTGTGCTTATTCCGAGTTTGGCTGGGGTTGGTGCGGCAATCGGGCTGGTGGTGGCAGAGATGGTGGGTGTGCTTTTTCTTATCGCTGTGCTGTGGCGGTCAGGGCCGGTACTTGACATACGCCAGCTGGGGTCATTTTTTTTGCGGTTCATGGCTGCGCTGTTGCCTGCGTTCGTAGTGGCGTGGCTGCTTGCACACGTGAGAACGAACACGGGCAATATCACGGCAGTTGTTGGTGCAGTGGTAGTTTATGCGCTGATGCTGCTGGTAACGGGCGCGCTGCAGCGGCAGGAACTACATATGCTGCGGGTGGCACTCCGGATTGATTCGGGCAGTGAACAGCCGAGTGTGCGGTCATGGACAGAGTAGTGAGTCAGTGATTTGAGCACCACGTCACTCATCGACAATTTGCAGCCGCCGCTACTGCCCCGGCGTGCACTTCTCTGGCTGCTGGTGGTCGAAGGTCTGTTTCTGGGGCTCTTCTTTCTCCTTCTGGCATTGGGGTTCCCGCAGGCCGCAGCTGCAGCTTTGGCGGCACCGGTTCAGCTGCTTCTCTGGGTGATTCTCGCTGACCGCCAGTTTGCGATACTTGTCTTCTTCGCGGTCGTTGTGCCACTTGCCTTCAGCGAAATGCTGCCACCACTCTACCACTACTCGGTCTTTTACCACGGGACTGCTGTCCTCCTTGTAATCACTCAGGCAGGTCGTCATCTGAGTAGTAGAAGAGAGCCGCAGTGGCGTCTGAGCAGGTGGGAGTTGGCGCCGGTGGTAATTATCGGCATCTGGATATTCCTATCCTGTGTGAACGCCATTCTGCGCGGCTGGGCTAACCGGATGATGCTCAGTTTCACGGTGTTCAATCTTGAGTTGCTGTTGATTGGATGCTTTTTTGCAGTTGTGCCACACGAGAAGCGTCAGGTGAAAACCATCGTCAACTGCCTTATTGCCGGAACAGTGTTGATGGCTTTGCTCATTCCTTTCCTGCCGGCTCCGATCGGCGAGGGTGGCATACTGGGAGGTAAATTGATCGTGACGCCGTTTTCGATCTTCAACCTGAATCACTTTGGCGGTGTAGTAGCATGTATGGCGATGGTCATATCGGCACTACTGATTACGACTGAACGCACCCGTGCCCGTGTGATCCTGCCACTGCTTCTGCTGCCGCTGCTGGTAACGCTGGTTCTGACGAAGTCGAGAGGAGCCTGGCTCGGTTTTGGTCTGGGGTTTGTATATCTGGTTGTACGGGCTCGTTCGTTGCGGCTGATGCTGCTGGCGGCGTTCATCGGTCTGCTGTTTCTTTCGTCGAGTGTCGTCCGTTACACGCTGTTCATCCGGGCTGCCGAGACTTCAGCGCGCGATCCTTCACTGGCGGGCAGACTTTTGCTCTGGAAGTACGCCTGGGATCTGGGCAGGAAGAACTGGCTTCTGGGGGTGGGGCAGGAGAACTTCCGGCACGTGAAGCATCTTTTCGGGTTCCCCCTGCCGCGCTGGCACTCCTTCAAGTACAATTCTCATAACCTCTTTCTGGAACACTTTGTAAACCTTGGCGTGGTGGGTCTTCTCTGTTTCCTCTGGCTGGTTGTTGGTTCGTGGCGCAAGTACAATCGGCTTGCCCGGGCAAGGGATCCCGACATCCGGGGGTGGGGACTCGGCTTTGCTGCGGCGATAGTCGTATTGCTTGGACACGGTCTGGTGGATTCATATCTGTTTGTGCACGGAGTTGCCGCACTGTTGACGATAATCATAGGTCTGAGTGTTGCGTTGAACAGAATTGCCGCTGCAACTACAGAAGCCTGATGACCGGAAAGGGATGACAGTCAAACCTGTTCGCATCGGGGTCGAGGTCGGTTTCATCGGTGATGCCAGAGCGGGTGTGGCGCGCTACACCTGGAATCTGCTGAGAGAAATGCTGCAACTGACGTCAGGCGTTGAGTTCCGATTCTATTCCCCCCGACCGGTTGAGATACCGCTGTCTCCTGGTGGCTGGCAGCAGTGCACAGAGCCGGAACTTGCCAGACTACCGCTCGGTCTGTGGACACAGTGGGCTCTGCCCAGAGTTCTCTTTAGAGACCGGGTTGACGTGTTCTGGGGACAGGGCTATACGATGCCGGGGCGGTTCTGCTGGCCTAGGCGAAGGGTGTTGACTGTTCATGACCTGACTGCCGCTGTCTGCCCCGAGACAATGGAGACTAGAACAAGGCTTACCTATTCGCTGCTACTGAGCAGAGCGGTAAGAAACGCCGACGTCGTAGTGGCGGTGTCACATGCCACTGCCCGGCTGTTGCATCTGGTACTGGGTGTGCCTGAGGACAAACTCAGAGTTGTCTATGAGGGAGTTGATCCGGCATTGCTGGTTTCCTCTTCACAAGAGCCGGTAGTGGTGGCGAAAACGCGTTTTGGTCTGAGCCCGGGATTCATACTTTCGGTCGGAACTATCGAGCCGCGCAAGGATTACGTGACCCTTTTGAGGGCACACGACCGACTACCTCGTAACTGTTTGTTGGTTATCGCCGGTGCTGAGGGCTGGAATTGCCAGCACATAATGCGAGAGATACGGATGCGGGAGTCAACCGGTCGCGTCCGGTTCCTGGGCAGGGTGGAGGACGAGGAGCTGCGGGCGCTGTATGGAGCAGCTAGGGTGATGGTCTATCCTTCCAGATACGAGGGCTTCGGTCTGCCTGTGGTCGAGGCAATGGCCTGTGGTTGCCCGGTTGTCTGCAGCTGGACTTCGAGTCTGCCCGAGGTCGCCGGATCCGCGGCAGAGTACTTCGAGCCCGGGAACGTGGAGGAACTAGCCGACAAGCTTGCCAGACTCTTGGTTGATGATAAGCGGCTGAGCGTGATGGCTACAATGGGCAGAGAACGGGCAGGAGGGTTCAGTTTCCGGCGGGCGGCAAGGGAGATGCTGGAGATTTTCGGGATTGATTCCGTAGCCGAAGCCCGGGTTCAGAGCAAGGATCTGGCGATCTGATAGACTGCCTGTGCAGTCCTTTTCCAGGAGTAGGTGGCGGCACGGCGTCGGGCTCTGCTGCTGAGTTCTTCAGACAGCTCCTTGTTCTCAAGAATCAGCTCGATTCCCTGTCGTATCGAATCTGTGTTGTATGGGTCAACATAGATAGCGGCATCACCGGCGAGTTCAGGAATGCTGGCCGCTGAGCTGCAGACGCAGGGAGTGCCGTGAGCCATTGCCTCGAGTACCGGTAACCCGAATCCTTCATACAACGAGGGGAAGACAAATACTGCTGCCCGGCGATATAGCAGGGACAGCTCCCGGTCAGACAGTTCATCATAGATTACTACTTTGTCGGCGACACCGCAGCGTTCGACAGCCATCCTTGTTCGCTGAATATGGTCTGTCCAGCCCCAGCCGACTATGACCAGCTTCAGTTCTTCGCGATATCGGATCTGGCTGAATGCCCGGATCAGACGGGGAACGTTCTTATTGGGAATGTGACCGCCCACGTAGAGAATGAAAGGAAATTCCGGCACTGCGGCTGAGCAGGAGTCGCCGGAGGACGAAAGCTCAGGAGCGATGCCGGGACCAAGGGGGACAGTGTAAATTCGCTGCGGTGGAACCAGTTTTGTTTCTAGCAAGTCGACACGGGTATGTCTTGAGTCGGTTATGACAGCATCAGCCCAGCGCAGAGTTTGCAGCGGAAGCCAGAAGAGCAGTTTGGTTTTGGAGTGCTGCAGCGAGGGAAGACGGAGGGGAGTAAGGTCGTGGACTACCGAGATAACCGGTATGCGACAGCCGGGCGGAGCCACTGGGGTCGGGCAGAACAGAACGGTCTGTTTGCCGTGAGCGAGAGGCGCAAGACGACTTAATTGCCAGAGTAGCCTTCCTCGGTTGGTGCGCGTCCACGCCGGTATCGGGATGACAGAACAGCGAAGACCCGCAAAGAGTTCGGGAAAGGAGGTCAGAACCGTCACTTCGCCGAGGTTCGCAAGTTCAGGCACCAGCCGGAAGATATAGGTCGAGATACCAACCTTGGTGCCGGTGCAGAACGAGGCGTCGAACAGTATGCGCATTCTGCAATATATCTGGCTCGCAACAGGTTGCAAGGTGATAGGGGATGGCAGTGCAGACCGGTCCCTGCAAGGGTGATACCTTGACTGACGCAGACGAAATCGTAGAGTTGAGACCAGTGTACAGAGATGACAGCCCGTGAGCGGGGTCGGTGAGATGCGAGTGGGGGTTGAGGTCGTGATGTTGAGTGCTCCGCGTGCTGGTGTTGCCAGATACCTGGTAAACATGCTCAGCTGGATGATGAGGATCAACCCGGGAATAGAGTTTGTTCTGTATTCGCCCGGGCCGGTGGAGCTCATGCTGCCGGAGGGACGCTGGCGGTTGCATGCGGACAGGAACCGGCAGGGACGGGTGGCGAATCTCTGGGTTCAGTGCCGCCTGCCGCAACTGCTGGCTGCTGACCGGGTCTCGATCTTCTGGGGACAGAATCACTTCCTGCCGCTCCGGCTGCAGCACCACTGCCGTCGGATACTGACGGTGCACGATATAACAGCGTTGTTGTTTCCTCAAACTATGCACCCCCGGAGCCGGCTTGGAGCGGCTGTCTTTCTGCGTAAAGCTGTGAAGCTTGCCGACCGGGTGGTGGCGGTATCGAAGAAGACCGCATCACTACTGGAGCTTTTTCTGGGAGCCAGAGAACGAGTTTCTGTCATATACCCGGGCAGAGCCGAGGTTTTCCAGCCGGTTGAGCGCCAGCAGGCACAGAGGGCCGTTGCTGCAAGATATGCTCTGCCAGAGCAGTTTCTCCTTACTGTTGGTACTATTGAGCCGAGAAAGAACTATGGATTGCTGCTGCGGGCTCTTGCGGAGATGCCTGACATGCCGCTGCTGGTGCTCGTCGGACAACCCGGCTGGCGGTGCGAGAGCATCGTGTCTGAGCTACGTGCCTGGGAGAAGAAGGGTCGTGTACGTATCCTGACCGGAGTTGAGGACGAAGATCTTCGTCTGATATACGGAGCTGCGATATTGACAGTAATCCCCTCATTGTATGAGGGGTTCGGCTCGCCAGTTGTTGAGGCGATGGCCTGTGGCTGCCCGGTTCTCTGCAGCTGGACAGCGAGTCTGCCCGAGGTCGGCGGCCGGGCAGCGCGCTACTTCCGCTCAAACGACGTTACCGACCTGGTGGGAAAACTGAAGGCTCTGCTTGCCTCTCCGGCAGTACTTGAACAGATGAGAGAAGATGGTCTGAAGCAGGCGCAGAGCTTCAGCTACGAGCAGGCTGCGCGGCAGATGCTCGATTTGATCCAGTTGGAGAAGAAGTCACTGGTTGGCCAGACCTGAGGCGGCTGCTTGAGAATACTCGAAATAGTGATGAATGTTCCCTATCCGCCGAACGACGGCGGCCGGATTGGTGTATATCGGCCGGCTGAAGCGCTTGTCCGACGCGGGCATGAGCTCTGTTTTGTCTGCCTTGTTCCACGGGGTGAACGTGTTCCAGAAGAGTTTGCCCGGACGTTCCTGGTCAGGTCGATGGTGGCAGATCTGAGGACGCGTCTACCGGGTATGCTGTTCAACCTTCTGTCGCCGGTTCCGTATACATTTGCTAAACATCAGCCACCGGGCTTTTTTGAACTGGTGCAGATAGCAGCCGATGAGTTCAAGCCGGATATTGTACTTACTGATTCGTTGCATGTGGCTCCGTTCGGGCTGGCTGCTGCCCGGCGTGCCGGAGTACCGGTGGTTCTCCGGGCACACAACGTCGATTCTGTCCTGATGGCAAGGTTTCGCGATACCCGACGCAACCCGCTGGCAAGATCTTATGCCGCGATTCAGTATCACAAGCTGGTGCGTTACGAAAAACGGTTTCTGCCGCTCTTTGACCGCAGGATCGCCGTAACTTCTGTGGATGCTGCAACACTGAGCCGGATTGCCGGCGGGGTCAGAGTAGACGCAATTCCGGCGGGGGTAGACGTTGAGTACTTCTGCCCGAAGTCCACTCCGGAGGACGACAGAGTGATAATATCAGTAGCACTGATGCGCTGGACACCAAACATTGTCAGCACCCGCTGGTTTCTCGAGAAAGTCCTCCCGCTTGTCCGGGCAGAGTGTCCAGAAGCCAGATTTCTCATCGTGGGAGCTGAGCCGCCGGAGTCGATCCGGGCGTATCACGACGGTGAGAAGACAATTGTGACCGGTCTAGTTGATGACGTCAGACCCCTGATCGCCCAGGCGGCTGTCTTTGTGGTTCCGACACAGGTCGGCAGCGGCATCCGCATCAAGGTCCTTGAGGCGTTGGCAATGGGCAAGGCGGTTGTTTCGACCAGTATCGGATGTGAAGGGATCGAGGGTCTGGTCAATGGTGAGAATATCGTCATTGCCGACCAGGCAGAGGATTTTGCCCGCTCGGTAGTGGCGCTGATGAGAGATCCGTCTCGTCGTAGAGAGATGGGGCGCAGGGGTCGGGAGCTGATATGCCAGCATTATCAGTGGGATGCCATCGCCAGCCGTTTCGAGGCGCTGTTTGAGGCAACAATTACCGAGTTTCAAGCCCGGCGTAAGTCGGCAGGTTGATTGTGTTCAGTACGACAGCGATTCTTCTGTTCTGGCTGCCGTTGCTGCTGCTTGTGTATCACTGGGTTCTCTTTCCGCTGGTACTCGCCCTTGTGGTACGACTGCGGCGAACTGACAGGGCAGAGAGTCCGGAGAACAACGCGGCGACAGATGACAGCAAACTTCCCCGGGTCACGGTAGCAATCGCCGCCCGGAATGAGGAGGCTGTCATCCGGCAGAAACTGGAGAACACGCTGCTGCAGGACTATCCTGCGGAGAAGATAG
>JBDRUL010000056.1:0-3674 GCA_039801305.1 Caldifarciminota bacterium
ACAATCTGCTGCCGGCTATGTCAGGCTGAAGAGCAGCCATCCCGGCCGGTCCGGGATGGCTTTTTCCCGGGGAAAGGAGAAAAGATGCTCAGAACTCTGATACTGGCCGGCTATCTGCTCATTCTCGCCGGACTCGGGCTCCTTGCCCGGCGCCGCCGCCAGAGCGGTGATGTCGACTTCTTCCTTGCCAGCCGCTCCATCGGTCCAGTTCTTATGCTTCTCACAATGGCAGCCACCAACTTCTCTGCCTTCACCGTGCTCGGTTTCGCGGGCGAGGGTTATCGCCACGGCTATGCCTATTATCCCATAATGGCGTTCGGTACCGGTTTCATGGCGGTATCCTTTCTCTTCATTGGCATACCGGCAAACCGGGCAGCCAGAGCCTGTGGTGCTGTGACTCCGCCCGAACTCATCTACCACCGCTTCAGGAACCGTGCCCTGCATGCTGCCTTCCTTGCCTGCATGATCGTCTTCACTCTGCCCTATCTTGCTGTTCAGCCGCTGGGTGCCGGCATCGTCCTGCAAAAACTGCTTGGTATACCGTACAGCTGGGGTGCGGCACTGGTAGTGGCAATCGGCACGGGTTACCTGCTTCTGGCCGGACTCCGCGGCGACGCCTTGACCGACGCACTTCAGGGAGCTGTGATGCTGCTGGCAATGGCGCTGGCGTTTGTGGGAATCACCCGGGTTCTGGGCGGATTTACCGATGCCAACCTGCGGGTATATGAACAGACGCCAACGCTCTTCGGCCGGCCAGGCGCAGCCGGTCAGTTTACTCTGGCGATCTGGTTCTCCTATATGGCACTCTGGCTTCTCTGCGACCCGCTCTTTCCCCAACTGTTTCAACGCTTCATGGCAGCCAGAGACGACCGTTCTCTGCATGTGACTGCGGCACTGTACCCGCTGGTTACTGGACTGCTCTTCTTTCTGCCTGTAGCCACAGGCGTACTGGCTAGACTCATCGACCCTGCTCTGAAGACTGGAACCGACAAGATTCTGCCGCTTGCGGTAGACCGGCTTCTTCCGCCCTGGACTGGTGCACTGGTAACCGCTGGCGCGCTCGCTGCATTGATGTCAACAATGGACTCACAACTGCTGACCCTCAGCTCGATGGTGGTGCGCGATTTGCGGCTTCTGTTCAGACGCGAGCCGGAACCTAGGTTCCCCTGGAACCGGCTGGCGGTAGCAGGGTTGGGGCTGGCGGGGTTGATTCTTGCCCTTCGTCCTCCCGGTACGATCCTTGACATCCTGACAAAGACAACCTTCTCGGGTCTGGCAGTGCTTTTCCCGGTAACTCTGGCAGCGGTCTACTGGCGCCAAGCCAACCCCTGGGCGGGTATCGCCTCAATAGTGGCAGGCGAAACCGTAGTGATGCTCTGCTATTTCCGGCTGTTGCCAGATTTCGGCCTGCTACCGGCAATCCCGGCCGTCGTAATAGCCGCGCTGGTGCTTGTCGTCGGCAGCCTGATCTGGCCAGCGACTGGACTTTCGCCCTGGGCGACAGTCAGCTGGAATTCACTGCGCTCTGTCCTACCTTTCGCCCTGCTGTTTCTCCTTGCTGTGGACTTCTGGAACTGGAACAGAACAGAACTTCTCTGGCTGGGTCTGCCCGGATGGCTCTGGTACTTCTTCGGACTGCAGGCTCTGCTGCTACTGATGCTGGTCAGCTGGCCTGCTCTGGCGGCTCGGGCTCAGGCGCATCCCGGTCATGAACCCGGGAACGCTCCCGGCAGGTCGTAACCCGGAGAGAGTCCTCGATCGCCCTCACCTTAGCCTCGAGCCTGCTGATGCCAGCAAGCAGAATAAAGGCGATGGCGATAGTAAAGAACACTCCCGACATCATCAGCAACGATGGACGGCGCAGGAACCTCATCACGTGCAGTGGCAGCCATGCCGCAAGGAACACAAGACCCAGTACCAGATATACAACAATACGATGGCTGATCTTCATCTGGGCGCCTCTCAGAGTCCTATCAGTTTGACATATGCCAGCAGCAAGTCAACAGTATGTTTCCGGACTTGACTTGCCCGCAACAGAGACCAATCTCTGCTGATGGAGCGCAGCGCCTACGACCGTTTCTTCGAACTGGAGCAGCACCACTTCTGGCGTCGGGCCAAACGACAACTGGTATTGGAATGGGCTGAAAATTACCTGCCGCCCCAGCCAGACCGGCGCATCCTCGACATCGGTGGCGCCTGCTCCTTGATCACAAAGGAACTCGAGCGCTTTGGTACCGTGGTCTGTCTTGAAGCGGATCTGGCAACGGTTGAGCTTGCGCGCGAGCGGCTGGGTGTCGATATCCGGCAGGGGGTCTTCCCGGAAGTCGTGCCGGAGGGAAACTTTGATGTCATCACAATGCTGGATGTCCTTGAGCACATCGCGGACGATCGCAAAGCACTGTCCGGCGCCAGACAGCTGCTCAAGCCGGAAGGGCTACTAATGATCACAGTGCCGGCGCTGCGCTGGCTCTGGAGCGGTCACGACCTTGCGCTGCATCACTATCGTCGCTACCACCGTGCAGAGCTTGTCTGTCTATTGAGGGACACCGGATTCCGAATTCTGCGGGTCTCATACTATACCTCGCTGCTCCTGCCTGTCCTTGCCATCCAGCGACTGCTTTCCAAACTCCGGCGCAGGACTGGCACGCCCCAGTATGATGTCAGAGTCCCGGCCAAACCCCTGAACAGACTCTTTGCTGCGGTCATGTCGGCTGAACGATGCCTGTTGCGGCGCATCAATCTGCCACTCGGTTCCTCGCTGGTTGCCGCGGCAAAACCGGACTAGAGTCCCCGCAGATATTCGGGTCGAAAGCGCTGCCCAGCTATCGCCTGATCGAGTTCGGCGATGAGCCGCTCCTTATCCTTGGGCAGCCGCCCGGCCAGTGGCACATAGTTTGACGCATGGTTGGAACGGAACACGGTCGCCTTCACATCCGCATTCTCCAGAAAAAGGCGCAGCTCTCTCGCCAGCTCGGCCGGCGCAGGCAGCTCAAACCGACCTGCTCTTACTTCGTCTGCCAGGGGCGTCCCGTCGATCACGGTCAGAGTCAACGCCGAAAGGTACGCCGGATTCATCTGCGAAACTGCTGCAGCCGAGGCGAGAGCATTCTCCTGCCAGTACTGCCGCCCCCCCAGACCTAGCAGGTAGATAACCGAGCACTTGATTCCTGCCGCCTGCGCCCGTTGTACCGCCGCTATCATCTCCGCGGCGGTAGCGCCTTTGTTCACCGCCGCAAGTATCCGGTCTGAACCCGACTCAAGTCCAACATAGAGGATCGAAAGCCGGCTCTTGGCCAGCTCGGCCAGTTCGCTCTCGCTCTTCCGCAGAATGTCACGAGCGTTGGCATACGCGCCAACCCGCTGCAACTCCGGGAACGACCGGTGCAACTGCTCCAGAACCGGAAGCAGATAGGCCATTGGTAGGATCAGCGCATTGCCGTCACAGATGAACACCCGGCGTACGCCGGCGCCGAGATACTCCCTCGCCATACTGATGTCATCAAGCACGTCTGCAAGAGGGCGTACCCGGAACTTCTTATCACGATACATCGCACAGAAGGAACAGCGATTATGGGAACAGCCGATTGTTGCCTGGATCAGAAGGGATTCGGCCTCTGAAGGCGGACGGAAGATATTGCCGTAGTAACGCATCGCAGGAGAATTCGGCTACCACT
>JBDRUL010000056.1:3684-7101 GCA_039801305.1 Caldifarciminota bacterium
CCCGCCTCGCCCACCACTCTGGATTGGCACGATACCATTCAACAGTCCGCTTGAGCCCCTGCTCCAAGGGCGTCATTTCACATTGCCCGAGCAGCCTGTTGGCCTTCTCCCTCGAGCTGATGTGCTTTGCCACCTGTCCGGGACGGTCTTCAATGTCAACGCAACGATGTTCACTCATGTTCAGCAGCCGGAGGATAGTCCGGGCAACATCGCGCACCGACACTGCCTCTCCCGAGCCGATGTTGATTATCTCGCCTACCTCCCGATCACGGCGATAGATCACCTGCTCTATCCGGCGGCAAAGGTCTTCCACAAACATCCAGTCTCGGGATGCCGCACCGCCGCCATGAAGCTCCAGGGGACGACCACGCAGTGCGCAGGTAACGAACCGCGGTACCGCCTTCTCCAGATGTTGATTTGGGCCGTACTGGTTAAAAGGTCTGATTATCGTCGCCGGGATACCGTAGGTCTGAATATAGGAGTAAACCAGCCGATCGGCACCAGCCTTGGCTGCTGCATACGGACTCATCGGATTCAGTGGATGCTCCTCTGTCATGGGCTCAGTAACGGCGGTACCATAGACCTCGCTGGTCGAAATGTGAACAAAGAGTTCGACCGTGTCCTTATGCTTTACTACCGCGTTCGCCACCGCATGCGTTCCCAGCACATCTGTCTCAAAAAACACACGGTTGTCGTAGAGTGAACGCGCTACATGCGACTCGGCGGCAAAGTGTACCACCAGTTGAGATCTGGAAACGAGCGCTGACGTGAGGTCAGGATTGCCGATATTGCCATACCAGAATTCGTAGCGATCGCGATCTCCCAGAATACGGTCGGGAATGTTGTCTGGACTGCCGGCATAGGTCAGGAGGTCGAGGTTCAGAATCCGCCAGTCAGGATGGCGATCGAACCAGTACCGGATGAAGTTCGAGCCGATAAACCCGCAGCCTCCGGTCACCAGGATTGTCTTCATGGTAGGAGTCTTGCTAAGCCGGAACGAGATGTCAAGCACAACGCTTGTTGACCACACCTGTCGGCTCGGTTACGATGCTCTGCAGAAATGGCACGGCTGTCGGTGATCATACCTTTATACAACGAGTCGACAGTCATTCCCGAACTGTTTCAGCGGCTGAAGAACGTACTCGACACTGTTGTTCAGAATTACGAAGTGATCTTCGTTGACGACGGCTCCGTTGATGACACCTGGAGCCGCGTGCGACAGCTAGCTGATATCGATGCTCGCTTCCTTGGTCTGCGCCTCAGCCGCAATTTCGGACAGCACTATGCCATCACTGCCGGTCTGGACAATTGTGACGGCGACTGGGTAGTCATTATGGACGGAGACCTCCAAGACCAGCCGGAGGACATTCCCCTGCTGTTCAGCAAAGCCAAGGAAGGATTTGATGTCGTACTTGCACGTCGCGAGCACCGCAGCCACGGGTTGTTCAAACGCATCTCTTCGCGCCTTTTCTGGCTGGTGTTCAACTATCTCACCGGTATGGACTACGATGAGAGAGTAGGCAATTTCCGCATCATCTCGCGTCGTGTGCTTGAAAACCTGAAAGTAATGCGTGAGCAGCTCCGTTTTCTCGGCGGAATGGTCAGCTGGCTCGGCTTCCCGCAGACAACAGTCTCGGTAAGACATGCACCAAGAACTTCGGGGAAAACCAGCTACACCCCGGCTAGACTGTGGCGGCTGGCACAGGAGATAGTTATCGCCTGGTCAGACAGGCCATTGCGCTTGGCGGTAAGGCTGGGGTTTGCTGTAACCGGCATTGCCCTGATCTATGGTGCCTACATTGTCGTCAAAGCGCTGGTTCGCGGCGTACCGGTACCGGGCTGGTCAAGCCTCATTGTTTCGCTCTATTTCCTGTTTGGGGTGACGTTTGTAATCTTGGGTCTGATCGGTACGTACCTCGGACGCACATTCGCCGAGGTCAAGCGCCGACCCCTTTATGTCATAATGGAGACAACCAGCAGGAGTTGTAGACAATCGTGAAAAATGTCGCACCACCTACCGGTAAGCCGGTTGTCTTGAATCCCAACACTAAACTCGCAATTGCCGAACGGGTCGAGTTTGGCAAAACCTGCACATTTGGACCAAGGTGCCGAACGGTCTCTATAGGCTTCGGCACAGTTATCGGAGATGATGTCTACATCGACGCACCCATAGTCAGGATAGGCGACTACTGCAAAATCCACCGTGGCTCACTGCTTTATGGTTACCAACCACTCACCATTGGCCACAATTGCTGGGTCGGTCAGAATACAATTATCGACTCTATCGGTGGCGCCACGATCGGGAACAATGTTGGCATCGGGGCGCTCTCTCAGCTCTGGTCTCACATCAAGTTCGGCGACACTCTGGCCGGATGCCGCTGGAATTCCAGCCGTCCGCTGGTTGTTGAAGACGACGTCTGGTTCGTTGGTCACTGCGTTGTCTGCCCCATCACTGCCCATCAACGCTCGATGGCCCTCGTCGGCTCTGTTATCACTAAAGATATGCTGCCCAATCACATCTATGCGGGCGTCCCCGCTGTCGACGTCACCCAGAAGATGGGAAGTCAGTTCGCCCCGGTCGACGAGAACGAACAACGCCAGCAGTTTGAGGCTCTGTACTCTGAATTTCTCAAACAGAACGGAATCACGCCTGACCAATTCCAAGCAGTTGCCGTTGAAGACCTCGCGGGCAGAGCGAGCAATCATAATACCACATTCTTCTGTCTGCGTGACCGGACTTATCTACCTTCGCGCAGCGAAGCCGAGTTCCGCTTTATGCGGTTCCTTCTATACGACCGGGCGAAGTTCGTTCCGGCATCAACTAACGAGCAGCCTGAACAGTACCCAGAATTTCGAGAGTGAGGCACAAATGAAACGTCATCCGTCGAAGATTGACTTCTTCCGCCATTCGCTTGGCGAAACAGAGAAGGCGGCTCTTGCCGCCGCCCTTGACAGTCTGTTTCTTACAACCGGTCCCCAGACCCGTGTGTTCGAAGAGACGTTTGCCGCCCTCTTCGGGGCTCGCCACTGTGTTGGCCTGTCTTCCTGCACTGCCGGACTCTTTCTCACGCTGAAGGGCTGGGGAATCGGGCAGGGTGACAAGGTCATTGTACCTGCAATGACCTTTGTAGCCACTGCCAACGCCGTCCTGCATACCGGCGCCGAGGTGGTGTTCTGCGATGTTGACGCACGAACCGGGTTGATAGATTTGGATCAGGTCGCTGACCTACTCTGGCGCAACCGTACTATCCGCGCAATAATTCCGGTTCACCTGTATGGTCACATGGTCGACATGAAACGGCTTCGAGCGATAGCCGATCACTATCAGGTACGCATACTGGAAGACGCTGCCCACTGTATTGAGGGTGCAAGAGACGGAATAAAGCCATCCCAGCTTGGCGATGCGGCAGCGTTCAG
>JBDRUL010000057.1:0-6980 GCA_039801305.1 Caldifarciminota bacterium
GGGTGAAGGGGCTGGAGACAGGGATCTATCAGTACCGTCCGGAGAGTCATGAGCTCTGGTTGAAGATTCGTGGCGACCGGCGGAGTATGGTTGATAACGGTCAGGGGATGGTGATCGCGGCTCCGTTCACGCTGGTCTATTCAGCGGTGTTCGAGCGGACGACCCGGCGCTATGGTCAGCGGGGCAGAGAACGTTATGTCTGGATAGATCTTGGTCACTCGGCCGAGAATGTCTATCTGCAGGCAACGGCAATGGGGATGGGCACCTGTGCGGTCGGTGCCTTCCACGATGCCACGCTGCACCGCGCGGTCGGGATGAGTCCAGCTGAGCAGGCGCTGTACATCATGCCGGTCGGTTATCCGGCAGAGTAGAGTCGGCTCGTCAGAGCCGTTCAAATCGTGGGGCACTGGTGACCGGTATACTGCTGGCAGCGGTGCTGAGCGCCTCCCCGGTGGTCATCACCGAGGTGATGGCAAACCCTAGGGGTGGCACCGGTGCGCACGGACCTGAAGACCGGAATGAGTTTGTTGAGATCTGTAACATCTCAGGCCGGGCAGTAGACCTGCTCGACTGGACGCTGGATGATGGCGACAGCCGGGATCGGCTGGTTCCGTGGGCAGACTCATCCATTCTGGCAGCCGGTGAGTCGCTTGTCATCGGTACAACCTGGCTGCTGCCGGGTCAGTATGCGGTAATTCTTGATTCCGAATACACGGATACCAGTCCGGTAGGCGGTTATGTCCAGCCCTACTCTTTCGGCTCAGGCTGTCTGATTCTGACTGTTGGCAATACGACAATCGGCAACGGTCTGGCAGGTAATGATCCGCTGATCATAGCTTCGCCTTATGGCGATACTACTACATTCGGCACACCGTTCGACACCACCGACAAGCTGCCCCGGGATGCCGGAGACGGATTCTCCTGGGAGCGGATAGATCTCTCGCAGCCTGATATGGCTGATAACTGGGCAGTCTGCCCAGGCAGCTCTGGTTGCACTCCGGGTAAGCCCAACGCTGTCGCCTGCTATCAGGATCTGGCGATAACCGGGATGGAGCTCCTGGATTCAGTCGCCCGGCGGGCTTACGAGCCGGTCAATGTCACGGTGCGGGTTGAAAACGTCGGCCGGGTGCGGTGCGGAAACTGGAGCCTGACTGTCTGGGTTGACCATAATTCGAATTGCCGCACTGACCCGAAGGAGACCGTTGCCGAGTTTGCCGGTCTGCCGCTTGATCCCGGAGGTGATACGGTTCTTGTGGTCACCTTTGGCTGTCCTGCAGCTTTGACTGACATCTGGGCAAGGCTCTTTTCGGTTGAGGACAGAGATACCACGAATAACCGGCTCCGACTCAGCGTGGGACCGGGCTCGGGCAGAGAGCTGCTCAACCTGCCGCTGGCGGGATTCAGCCCGAATGGCGACGGGTTTGAAGACAGCCTGCCGTTGCTGCTGCATCTGCCAGTTCCGAGGGGGAAATTACGGGTAGAGGTGTTTGACCTTGCCGGCAGAAACGTGGCAACCCTTGCCCGAGAGGGGTTTCGACCGGATAACGAAGATGTCAGGCTCTACTGGGATGGTCGCCGCTACGATGGTGAGCGGCTGCCAGCAGCCATATATGCGGTCTGGGTGCGCTATGAGTATGCCGGACAGGCAGTATCCGCCAAGCGCGGAGTGATTCTCAGAAGATAGGGCTAGTTGCCCAGCGGTGAGATGATATAGTTGCCCGGGTTGACCCAGGTTCCGTTCACCTGAACTCCGTAGTGCAGATGGGTGCCGGTTGCCCTGCCGCTTGAGCCGACAGTGGCGATAATCTGGCCGCGTCTGACCGTTGCGCCCGTGGTGACGTTCAGGCTGCGACAGTGACCGAAGATAGTGCGGATGCCAAAGCCGTGGTCAATTTCGATGCAACGCCCCATTCCGGCCTGCCAACCGGAACTGACTACCCGGCCGTCAGCTGGTGCAACTATCGGAGTGCCGGCAGGAGCGGCGATATCCAGCCCGTAGTGCATCTCCCGTCGGCCGGTAAAGGGATCGCTGCGATACCCGAATCCGGATATTATGTGTCCCCGCACCGGCCAGATCGAGGGAGTCCGGGAAAGCCTCTCCTGGCGGGTGGTGAGTGCGGCGTCAATCTCAGCCAGAGAGCGTTCGTTCAGATCGAGCCGGCGGAGAAGCTGGTCTGCGGCAGGCAGAGGAGACTTGGTGTCACTGCCGCCGATGCCCATGAGTCTTACATCGCTCGGAATAATCCTCAGATTCATGCAGGAGCGGACACGGTTGTCCAGCTGCTCAGCAAGCGAAAGGAATGCCCGGAAGCTGTCGATGGCAGCAGTGGCCACCTGCAGCTGTTCGCGGAGAAGCCGGTTCTCGGCGATAAGCCGGCCGAACTGGGTAGCTTCGCCCAGCCGGCTTACAGCAGAACCGGTGATGATCCCCCCAAACAGGATGAAGCCGGTCAATACTGCAGTCAGGAGATAGATTGTTCGGAGAGGAATGGAAAGCCTTAGAAAGCGGTTACGGCGACTCAGGTTTATGAAAACCTGCAGCCGTTCCATCGTGCAATAATACTCGGCAAGACATCGCTGTCAACCAGAAATCTCTTTGCTGCACCGAGATAGCTTGGATGATGAAATGTCTACTTATTACTAGATAACTATTCTAACCTCTTCTCGGTCGCGGGGTGTCAGTGGTGGACAATGAAGGTACCCTTGGTGCCGGCAGTAGTCAGCTGTCCGGTAGTGCTTTCTATGCTTCTTGCTTCCAAGCGGTACAGGTATATGCCGTTCGGCACTGGTATTCCGGCTTCGTCGGTACCGTCCCAGTGTATCTCGTTGTAACCGAACCCGCATTGGTGATTGGGTATTGAACGGACGCGACGACCAGAAAGGGTGTAAATACGGACAGAGACAGCCGCAGCTCTGTTCAACAGGAAGGTGAATCTTGCTTCTCTTGCCACCGGATTCGGGTAAACCAGTGCCGAGTCGATGTTCAGTCGGGTGGAAAGGTCGGCTCTGAGATGCCAGACCGAGCGCCGTCGGTTCTGGACATTGTCGGAAACCGTAATTACCAGCGAGTCTTTTACTTGACGCATCTGGATGGGCAGGCGGAACCGGCCGGAAAAAGATGTGTTGGCATCGTACTCAAACCGGTCGACCAGACTGCTATCCTGAGTCGGGTCACCCAGAAACCAGCTGAACCGGCTCTCGGCTGGCGAGGGCAGGAGGTAGATGCCGGACTGGTCTCTGAGATAGCCCGTGGCAGTGAAGCGCCGGGGGACCTGGGTCGTTTCTCTGGCCAGTGCAGTCCTGCCTTCGATAACCAGGGTTATCTCCGGCGGGTCATTATCCTCGCTGGCAACAGGTTCGTTGCTGAGGGGGATACGCAGAAGAACCCCTGACAAAGAGCGCTCGGCAGTATTCGCCACCATGCTCACCCGGCAGGAGTTCGGCACCCGGGCGTAGTAGCCGTTGCCCATTGACGCAGGAACGGTCTCCGGGTAAGGTGCGCGCGGTACAAGGAAGCTGCCCAGGATGGTCGAGCCCTGGAACCTGCCGCCACCGGAGTAGATGGTGTTGCCAAGCAGGCGATAGGAGATGGCACCAAGGTCTGATGTATAGTATCGCTGCATCTCGGACTCAAACGCGGCAAAGTCAAAGCCACCCTGCGGGTCTGGTGACTGGGCGTTCATTGTGATGGCCCCACCCGGATAGAAAGTATCCGGAGCGATAGCCACCTGCATCTGTGGTTGTGGCAGTCGTAGCCGGGTTGCCGGATCGCCGAAGAAATGATAAAGATTGTTTACCCGCGACCACGCCTGATAAAACGCAGCCCCAATGGGCAGTTCAGGGTGCGAAAGAAGATAGGGATACAGGGTCTGAGCAAATGCTTCATTACCCGGAGAGCTGGTGGCTTTGGTTGCGCCCATGGTGGCGATGCAGCCGTCCTCCTTGCGCACCAGCTCTTCAGCGATCGCCTGATATCGGATGTCTTCAAACCTTCCCACCCCGCACGAGCCGAAGAAGGCAAACGGTATCCTGCTGCCATTGTGGATGTCTGGCACGCCTTCAATGTTCAGCGCCTGCTCATGGGCAAGACGGAACCCGGCACCGTGTCCGAAGTAAGCCCAGATCAGAGCTCCGGCATCGAGCTGCCGTTTGAGCTCGGCTCTGGCACCGGGTTTGTCGTCTTCCTTAACCAGGGGGTACTCGGTCAGATAGACCTTTACCGGCTCAAACAGGGTGTCAGCAATCACCGCGATCGGTTCGCAGCCGTGGATGATGTGGACAAAGCTCTCCGGTTCGTCCGGGCTGCCCAGGTACTCGTCGTCACCGAGCAGCAGGAAACGGCGTGTCCAGAGACCGGCATGCTGGGTCTCATAACGCCTGACCTTGTCCAGAAAGGTGCGCAGTTCAAAGGCGCTGCGGGCAGTGACTCTGCCTAGGATCATATCCGGGCTGCTGCCGTTTCCGTCGAAGTCAGCATACCAGGCGTCGAGCGCCTTGGCGACTACACCATATACTTCCGGATCAATGTCATAGCCGATCTCATAGGGCGGGATGAACGGACTCAGGTTTGATAGACGGAGATTGTTCTTGTAGTCGAAGAGCCCGTCCGCAGCGAGCAGACCATATTCTGGCCGTTTGCTCGCGAAGAATTTCTTGATAGCTCCAGGTTCTTCACGACCGAAGCCGTAGTCATCGTAGATATCACTCAGCCGCACCGCCTCAACCCGGGCACCTGTTATGCCGGGAACGTTGTTCTCGCGATACCGGGCAAGGAGCCTTGCCGCTGGATAGAACTCATCAGGAGCCACCACATAGTAATGGATATGTTCGTGCACGGCACGCAACCTGCCCGGGTCGCGACGGCTGATGCTGACCGGCCGCCGCAGATGCGAGACAAGGCAGCAGCTGAACCGGGCAAAGCCGGCTCCTGGCGAGCGGAAGGTAAACCTGTTGTTATTAAGGCTGCCGGCGATCTGCTGCGGCTGCCAGGGGTCGGTTACGTCGAGAACCAGCAGGTCAGGGCTGGTACTGGTAATGGTAAATTCGGTCACAGCGGGGTCCCGGGTGTAGAACTCAAGAGCCGGCTGCGACGGCGAAAGCTCGAGCCGCGCCAGATAGTCAACCTCGAGCCAGTCAAGGAAGACATCGGCAGCACCATCGCCCCGCAGCTCGAAGGAGAGGGTGGCAGGAACACCGTAAGGTCGAAGCGTAGCGCCGGCCAGGTTCTCAAAGCGGAAGTCACAGGGTGGTGG
This sequence comes from Caldifarciminota bacterium, assembly GCA_039801305.1. GTDB lineage: Bacteria > Hydrothermota > Tepidihabitantia > Tepidihabitantales > Tepidihabitantaceae > JBDRUL01. The sequence goes on from JBDRUL010000057.1 coordinate 5,253, forward strand.
TGCTTGAGCTTCACCACTTACTATCAGGGTGTCCAGGAGAACTCCGTTCAGGCGGACCGCGACCGGATATTTTGGATGCAGCCGTGGCGAAGGCGAACGTCCGTACAGCCTGCCGCGGATAGAGGTAATTGTATCTCTTGCCGGCAAAACCAGGCGCCGTACCAGTGTATCGGTGAAAGGGCCGGCAGGTTTAGTTACCTCTTCCCAGAGCCAGAGCAGGCCTGAACGGGCAGGACAGAGGCTGTCGGTCTCAAGCCTTACGCGGGCAGGGGCAGAACTCCGCGGCTGAAATGGCTGGCCCGCCTGGAGCTGATTCATTCGCCTGCCAGCCCCCAGTCCCCAGGTCAGCCAGTAGCAGTTGTACCGGGCAAAGAGGTTTGTCTGCCAGTTGACCATACTGTCGTCCCAGCGGGAGAGTCCCTGGGCATAGAAGGCGATGAAGTCATTACTGCTGAAGCGACTGTCGCCGTTGTCTTTGACGAGAATCGGAACCTCGAGCATCGTGTCCGGATAAGGGCCGTTCGGATTGCATTTACCCAGAGTGAAGAGCCTGAACTCTGACGGGTTCAGGCTGGCCGGACTGAATCCGGCTTTCCTCAGGTCTTCAGGAGTAATGCGGTAGATGCCGGTTGTCTCAATCTCAATCCGGCACCAGACTGCTGCCCTTTCGAAGAAGTTGATGCTGTCAGGGTCGGGCAAATCGGTTTTCCAGTGGACAGCCTGTTCGCCGTTAACCAGCAGATCGCGGATAAGCGGGTCTAGCCCTCCGGTTGATGGGTTTTCGGACGCGGGTTCTGAGCAGTCGATCCGGATACGGATATGGCGATGGACTCTGGCCGAACGGGTGCTGGCATTGTACTGTACGGGATAGATCCGTACTCTGGCAACGCGCACACCACGAAGCATCTCAATCCCGATAAGCTCGGCAGTTGCGCGGGGGAACCAGTCTTCGAGCGCGGTCTCAGGCAGAGTAGCTGCATCCATGTCGGGATTCTCGGCGATGGCCGCCTCCCATGGGCCTGTCGCGGGGGGTATTTCAATTCCGGAGAACGTTTCCACCTCGCGGGATTCTGCGGACAGCCGGATATTGCCGGTCTGAGGCAGTCCGACCAGCACAGTCTTTGCCGGCAGATCAGGCATACCCGGTTCAGCTATCCGTTCGGTACCAGCATAGTTGAAGCGCCGACCAGCTGCTGACGGGCGGGTGTCTGGAGGAGTAAGAGTCAGGTCAAACACCGTCTGGTGAGCGTTAGCCATCGTGAGTGAGACCAGCAGAGCTGGTCGGACAGAGTCAGCGGGTAACTGGCCGGTTGTCTGTACTGCCGTTGCGGCGAAGATGCTCAGGGGCAGGCAGAGAAGATGTAACAGAGAGCGTCCTTTCACAAACCAGATAAGTTACCGGCAGAGTTTTCTTAGTCAACTGCAGCTGAACGCTGCGCTTTACGTCGGATACTGAAGACGTATGATTAGGGCACTGTGAACTGGCAGGCTCAGCGAGTGCGACTGCGCGAACTGGCAGGGGTGTTTGGTAAAGTGGGACTCATCGGGTTTGGTGGCGGCGTGGGCATGCTGGCGCTCATCCGGCAGCAGGTTGTCGAGAAAAGACGCTGGATTGATGACCAGCAACTGGCGGTTGCGGTTGCCATGGGGCAGATGCTGCCGGGTCCGTTCGTCTCGAACTACGCAGAGTACATAGGCTATGAGTTGCGGGGCGTTACCGGCCTCGTC
>JBDRUL010000058.1:0-6979 GCA_039801305.1 Caldifarciminota bacterium
GCTGGAGCCGCCCAACACGCGCCTGCGAATTCCTGTCACTACCAAGTATCTCGAAACGCAAAGCAGCCATCTTCCGCGAAATACGATGAGAGCCACAAGCTGCTTTCCAATACCCTCAAACGCAGAATACTCAAGCCGCTCCAGCTCACCGCCCGCCCCGCATCCGGCTCTTTAATAGATCAATCCTTGCAACCGGAAACGGATCAACCCCTTGCAACCGAGCCAACTCGACACTAACCATATCCCCTAGCATACATAGAGAAAGTACCCGCTCAAGTAAGGCAGAACCTCCGGTCTGCAACCTATGCACCCTTTCGAAAGTACCACGAACAATACTGATCGTCTGTTTCATCCGAATCATAGTTCGAGGATGGGTACGTTTGTCAACGAGAAATACTATCACTGACCTACGTAGCTGGCTCGGACTACCCATACCGACAATCTCGTTGTGATTATGTTCAGGAAACAAGCCGGTATGGCACAACACCTTGGCATTCTCGTTGAGCTGACATCGCCAACGATCAGCCACTGGGTCTAGCAGCCGACATGTCGAATACACGATTGGCAACCGCCCCTTCATGCTTCGAGCAACCGTCCTCGCCTGCCGCCAGAAGCCTGCCCGGAACTTGCCCAGAAATGCCGCGGCACGCTTCAACTGTGACGTAAGTCCACGAGCAACACCAACCTGATCCAGAACCAGAGCAAGCGGCACAAGCAAGTAGCCCAGCGCAGCCCTTGGAGGAAGTCCAGAGGGAACTCGAAATATCGGCTGCTTTCGCCGCTCGGCTAGTCGCCTGAGTTCTCCGCCGCCAGTTACAACCACCACTTGGCAACCCCGTTTAGTAGCCTGTTCATATGCTGCGAGTGTCTCCTCCGTGTTACCGGAGTAACTAACAGCGAAGAAAAGAGTCCTTTGACCGACGATGGCAGGTAGCCGATAGTCACGCACTACCCTGAAAGGTACCGGACAACTCTCGGCAAGCACAGCCGCAATGATATCAGCACCAATCGCCGACCCACCCATTCCGGCCACGGCCACAGCGGCGGACGTTCTCGCTGCTAAACTAGTGCTTCTGCTTCTTCGAATAGCATCCGTCAGCTGCTCAGGCAATTCCCAAGCAAGCCGTTTCATTATAAGATAACCGCTATCGACCAACCGAATCCCCCTTCACGCCGGGCCTAACAAGTGCAGCTTCCAGCTGAGGAAAGCGACGGTGTACTTCACGTCGAAGCAAACGGTGAACTTCAAGGGCAGTACCCATATCCAGAGCCTGACGCGCCACGGTTGCTGCCAGACCGGCATGGATTGCCCGAATGGTATTCTTTGCCTCGGGAATTAGACTCGGCGTCACTGAAATCTCATCTATGCCCAAACCAAGCAACAGTAGTATCCCCATAGGGTCGGACGCAAACTCCCCACACATACCAACCCAGACTCCCTGCCTGTGAGCGGCTTGAATCGTTCGGTCGACGAGCTGCAGAACCGCAGGGTGGAAATGATCAAAAAGTGTAGCTACCCGCTTATTACCCCTGTCAACCGCCAGCGTGTATTGGGTAAGGTCATTAGATCCAATCGAAAGAAAACTACATTCCTGGGCGAAGCGGTCTGCTAAGAGTGCTGCAGAAGGCGTCTCAATCATCACCCCGATCTCGACATCTTGGACATGCGTGACTTTCTTTGCGCGCAGCTCACGGCAAACGCGCCAGACTAGAAGCTTTGCGCGCCGCAACTCCTCCAGTGTTGCTACCATCGGAAACATGATCTTCACGCTTCCTAACGCTGAGGCGCGGACTATCGCCCGGAGTTGCGTCCGAAAAAAATCCTCATTGTCGAGACACATTCTTATTGCACGCCAGCCGAGGAATGGGTTGGATTCGAAGTACCCGGGTACTATCTTATCTCCTCCCAGATCAAATGTTCGGACGATTACTGGAAACGGTTGCATCATTCTAGCAACCTCGGCAATCGTCTCATACTGCTCGTCTTCAGTGGGAGGACGGCGTCTGGCAAGGTACATGTACTCCGTTCGGAACAAACCGATACCGCGAGCACCATTGTCTTTCGCAACGCGCGCTTCGAAAGCGAACTCGATGTTGGCAGAAAGGTCAACCCTCTTCCCGTCAAGCGTAATCGGCTCCTCGCAGCTCAACGCCCGTAGTGACCTCCGACGCCTCTGTTGCTCTAACACTTCAACCTTGTATGTCGACAGGCGGTCTGGGGTCGGATTCACTACCACCAGACCTCGATACCCGTCAACCAACAAGGTTTCCCCCCCACAGATACGACGCATAAGCCCTTCAACCCCAACCACCGCAGGTACTTCCTTGGCCTTGGCCATTATCGCCGTGTGCGATGTCTTCCCGCCTGCCTCAAGCACAACACCAACAACCTTACTTGGGTCAAGCAAAGCTGCCTCGGACGGCGGTAGATCATGCGCAACCACTATAGACCCCCCACCCATACTATGCAACGAAGGCAGCTCCTCACCGAGTAGTTGACTAAGAACTCGACGGGAAACATCGCCCAAATCAAGCCTTCTTTCGACAAAGAAAGGTGCCTCGACAAGTCCGCCGTGCTGGACGAACTCCTGTAGAACCGCACCGTAGGCAAACTCGGCGTTACGCAGTCGCTTTCTGATATAGGCAACCGTCCGGGACAACACTTCCTCATCCCTCAGGAGAGCAAGCTGAACATCTATGAACTCGGCGAAGTCCCTACCCATATGACGAAGCACCTGACCGTGTAACCGCCGCAGTTCACTCTCGACAGAACTAACAGCTTCTTCAAAACGCCGCACTTCGGCCTCAACCTCATCAGAACTCAACACCTTCTCAGGAACCCTTGGCAGATAGGCTCGATAAACGAAGGCACGCCCCACCGCTATCCCAGAGGAAACAGGTAGGCCGCGTAGCAGCCGCTCACGTACGTGAATCATTTACTTCCAGCCTTTGCTTCAGCTCATCGAACGCCTGATCTTCATCAGGGCCGTCCACCTCTAGCGTCACCTGGCTTCCCTGTTCGGCGGCAAGGGTCAGAATCGCCAGAATGCTCTTGCCATTTACCCAGACGCCATCCTTGGCGAGCCTCACTTTCGAGCGATAACGCTCAGCAGTCCTAACAAACTCCGCCGCAGGACGCGCATGCAGACCAACAGGACCACCGATGATTACCGTTCCCCGTCGCATAACCTACTAGTTGCACGAATTACAAAGAAAATAGCACGTAATCACGGATGAAATATAGCTGGGCTTGGTGTCGGGTCAACGCCGGCCAGCAACCCTACGCACCCTGACCCCGGCCTCCCTAAGTACTTGGCGAGCAAGACCATCCGGGTATGTAGCTGCAACCACGAACTCCCTGATTCCCGCATTTAGTAGCATCTTCGTGCATGTGATGCAAGGGTGATGAGTGCAATAGAGAGTTGCGCCTGCGACAGCTATGCCGAAGGCCGCAGCTTGGACCAACGCATTTTGCTCGGCGTGAATTCCCCGGCACACCTCTATTCTCTCACCTGCCGGTATCATCAGTCTCTCACGGAGGCAACCAACTTCATCACAATGTGCCAAGCCATGGGGCGCACCATTGTAACCGGTGCAGAGCAAGCGACGGTCTCTAACCAGTACTGCGCCTACAGCTCGACGCAGGCAGGTGGAACGTTCTGAAACCAAACTGGCAATTGCCATAAAGTACTCATCCCAAGATTTCCGTCTTACCAGAACCTTTTTAGCTGGCAACAACCTAATGACCCTCAACGCAGAAGAACAGTCTTCAGCGAAACAGTCTGGTTGCCACTTGAAACCCGGATACAGTAAACACCCGCCGGTACCTTCCTACCCCGGACATCGTCACCGTCCCACACTGCTCGCCATAAGCCTGCCGAGTTGCAGCTACCCAAAACAGTTCTCAGGAGACGTCCTGACCCGTCATACACCTTCATCGAAACTATACTACCCCCGCCTGCACGTACGTTTGTAGCAACCTGACCTCGATTCACAGACCGTTCCACCACCGCCGCGATTCCTAGCGGCGGCACCTCCATCTGGTCCCCTTCGCTCATTCCAGTCAAGTCAGTAGTGTACTTCACTGCCCTTCCCGCCGCGACAGGTGCTGCGGCACGATGACCCGAATACTGAATTCCTATTGTCCGAGTGGGATCCTGCATACCCATCGCACCCCAGGCACCATCTGCCCGGTATATCTGCTGCACAAAGACATTGTCGCCAGACGGTGAACGCACCGCAGTATCATAGATAACCAGCTGGAACTTGTCATAAATGGGCCCCGAATAGTAGCGAACGCTGTCGTACTCCACGATGAACCGATGCCCTGCCGAGTCATGATAGTACCAGACACCACCTCCTGCTGGTGGGTATAGGTCGCACCAGTTCAAGTAGACCGCGGTTGGTACGCTGCCGCTTGGCAGAGTTACTGGCGTGTAAACCGTGCTAGTAGCGTACCCGGGGGCGACCCACCCATTTGAGCATACTGAGATCTGCGTGAAGCTCTGACCATAGAACCGCCAAGGCCCGAACCCACCGGGCAGCTCTACCTGCACCGTCTGATCATCAGAAAGCGTAAGCCGTGTGCCACGGCCCCTTATCTCAATCCAGTCATACGTGGGGTGTTGTGCATAGCCCGTGTCAATATCATCAAGTGCCCAATAAAGCGGTGGCTGCCGGGGTCCATCCGGAATCGGGTCAACCACTCGCAGTTCGCCAACAACGATTGTAAAGGTTACGCTGTCCGAGTAATCTGTGCCAGTAAGATAGAGCTTCAGCGTCGCATTCCATTCCCGAGGAGTATTCGCCGCCGCGCCAACGCGGAACCGGTCGGCAATATTCGCGCGGACCGAATCTGGCAGGATGTCGCCAAAAGTTCCAAGAGAATCGAAAACCGACACATAGGAATCGTCGGTACGCAGAACCCCAACCACCCCGCAAACTCCTGCTCTGCCGACATTTTTCAAAGCGAGCACCAATCCGGCACGCTCACCCGGATCAAGCTTACCGTCGTTGTTGCCTCCGGGTGGCGAATCGTAGATCGTCTTTCCTTCGCAGATCAACCCTGGGGCATTTACCACCCCGGCCTCAATCGCATCCAGGTCAACACCGGCATAATGCCCGCTGCCACCTACGCCGTCGTCAGCTATCCTCACAAAGCGAGCGCTTGCCAGACCAACCACCGAAAGGTCATACCCCTGCGTTCCAGCCCCGAACCCGACAAACCGCCACCCCGAGTTCCAATCGTTCGAAACAAACACCGAACAGGCCTCTGGGTCAGCGTCGTCTTCGACAACATAGAAGTCCGCGCCCGGACCGTTCACGATCGGCGTCAGCCTACCCATATCATAGGTAACCCAGCCCCCCCGTCCCAGAGAAAACCGCCGACCGTCACGGCGACCCAACCCAAACCAAGCGTGTGTTGGATTAGTGTTCGCCTGTTCTTCCCTTATCTTACAAGTAATTGCCTTCAAGGCACACACCGGCGCGGAGGTATCTCTGGCTAACGCAATATTGACTCGCACAAAAGAGTCTACCGGCACCACCACGCCTGGAACGGTCTTTGGCGCATAACCATTTGCCCAAGCTCTTAGGTTGTAGGTCCCTACCTGGAGATTCTTGTGATAGTAGCCTGTAGAATCGGTGAAGGTAAACCAGTCCGGTGGATTTACGCCGACCAACGCATAAAGCGGTCTCCCCGACACCGAATCGGTAACGTAGCCCATTACTCCCCGATTTACGCGTTGAATCTGTTCCTTCATTGCGGCCCAGTTCATTCGGTTAATGGTGTCGATCTCTGACGGTGGACTCGGCTGCCCGTCACAGATTTCATGAGCATACCCCAAAGCACCTCTGGCGCCGTAGTACCAGTCGGTAGAACCACCGTTACCCGGATACAGTCCCCGGGAGATCTGGAAAGCCGACCATCCGCAAATCTGAGCATAGCGCGCCATCTCAAACGCATAGAGCACCGAGTCCATCGGAGCAAAAGTCGTGTAGAACCACGGCCACATAGAAGCCCTAGTCCCTGAATGGTACTGACTCCAGGCTGACATGGGATTCTCCTCAGCCAGATGATAAAAACAACTCGCCTCTGGCTCAGAAAATACCGAAGGCCCTCCGCCGTTCCATGAATAGCCATAGTTCCTGTTACAGTCCACACCGTGGGCATTGTAGCGCGAACGGGAGATAAGCCCGTCAGGGTTATCCATCGGGGCCAGCCATATTTCACGGTTGTTAACTAGATAGGTAATCAGTGGATCGATCCCATATCCGCTTACGAGCTGAAGCAAAGCATAATGTGCCACTTCACAACCATTGTTCTCGTTCCCGTGAATAGAGAAATCGAAGCATATCCTCGGTTCGCCCTCCATAACCCTTGGATTGTCCGAGATCTTCATAACCAGCAGAAGATTGCCACCCGCAGAGATTCCCATTGTATCCAAAACGCAGATGTTCGGATGGTTCTGAGCGATAACTGCCCAGGTGTCGCGCAGCTGTTGATAGGTATGGAAAAAACCGTCATACAGCATTGCCCGCGCCCTTACGTCCGGAACAATTACTTCGATATCATACCCGGCACTCAAGAGCTCCTGAAACAACTGCGCGGTAACCGCGCAGACCACGTATTCGGGCGTCACTTCATAAAACTCCAGAACTTCAGGCGCAAAGCTTCGCAGGCGCTCATCACTGCAGTAAACCTTCACTTTCATCTCATGGACATTCAGAAAGTCCCCTGCGGCCATTACAGTGCCGAGAAAAACACAACATATTAGCGTCGCCGACAACAACGTCCTCACAAATCCCCCTCGGGTATATGGCAACTAACAAACTGTAACAGACCTGCTTCACTGACCACAACCGAAAGCCTGTAGTTTGCTCCCCAGCCTATCCTCCCACGACCACATGTCAAGCAAACAACGCTGCGACAGAAGCAGTTTGCCCATTGAGTGACGATACTTGGCAGTTTCTGGACAGT
>JBDRUL010000059.1:0-6848 GCA_039801305.1 Caldifarciminota bacterium
TGGTATAGAGCTGTCCGCCCGTACCCGGAAGCGGTCAGCGGTGTAGATCTCGGTGGTCGCCGTATCATTAAAAAAATAGTGTCCGGCTGAATCGATCACGATCAGTCTTGAATCACCAGAACGCAGAATTGCGCCCACCGCATAGGCATGCCCCCTGCCAACATTGCGCAGTGCAACCATCAGATCGCCCGCCTCGCCCGGCTCGATCATACCGTTGCCGTTGCCACCAGGTGGCGGATCCTCGACCACGCTGGTGACGAACTCAAGTACCGGGGCACCCACCGTAAGTGTCAGCGGCGATATCCAGACCGAATCGTTGATGTCCCTGATGACCACTGCGAAACGCAGGGCATAACCGTTGGTACAGCTGCTTGCCACGCTGAAGCCAAAGCCTGCTCTGCCCGTCCAGACAGAGTCACCGGCACCAATATTGCCCAGCGATTTCATACTGTCCAGAACTGTAACATTCGGATCGGAACAGCGGAGCAGCGCTCTGACAGTCTGAGCCGGAGAGCTGCCCCAGTTCTTAAACCAGCTGGGCAGATTAACTGTTTCGCCGGGATTGATGATACCATCGCCATTGCCACCTGCCGAATCGTCCACTGCACTCCGGAGCAGCATTACATACGGTCCGCTTGACGGCAGAGCCAGGCAGACTCCCTGATAAGGCACAAGATTGTGGCCGGTGACTGTCACGAGTATCGAATCTGGAGATGTCGTTGTAATCGGCAGAGTCACCTGACCATTGACGTCCGTGTAGGCCGATGCGAATACTGTCGTGTCGTTCCTCGCCGCCGCGCACACCAGCGCGTTTGCCACCGGTTGACCCTGCCGCTGCACAGTTACTGTCAGAGGATAGTTACCGAGCGGGATCACCGGCGGATGGATAACCGTCAGCTGCCCAGGTACCTGCCAGTAGACATCGATCGCACCGTCACCGACAATGTTGTACATCTCGAAGTACCGCCGTGTAGTCGAGTTGTTCCCCATCTGCTCAAGGTACTTGAGTTTAGCCCGATTCATACCGCTTGCCGGCAGACAGTAGAGCGAGTCGAACATGTAGTCGAATACCCGCCGCTGGAACGTATCGTCTTCTGTCCAGTATGAAGTCACCGTCGAAGCCATATGAGCAATGCCACCGCGACGACCATTGCGGATCCAGGCTTCCGAGAAGCACTCTGGGTAACTTGAGGAAGTATAGTCACCTGAAAGACATGCATAGGTCTGAACCCATGGGACCATGTCGACATTGGCCAGAGCATGAACCGCATCAAGGTCAAAATCCGGATCTGGGTCTGCCCAGCAGTTGGTATTGCCGTGGCCAGAGTAGGTTACCCATGACCGGCCGTTGTTGACGGCAGTCGCTATCGGTGTCCCCTGATTATAGTAAAGCCAGATAGAATCGCAGACCACGCCCATCTGTCGCAACTTCCTCATACAATACTGATGTGTCGCCTCGGCAATCTGGTGATTACCGCCATCAGAGGACGCAATGAAGTAAGCCCGCTGCAGGTACTCAGTGCCATTTGTGCCAGTACACTGCTCGTAGCGCAACGTCTTCACCACCAAACTGTCAAGCTGGGCTGCACTTGCCACCGAAGCCCGGCAGAGGTCTATGTCCGGCAGCCAGTCATTGCCGGCAAGCAACGAGAAATTCAAGTCGGTTGGCGGACTGCCAGAGCCCTGACCGGTGAAGTAGCCGATTCGGTCAACGTCTCCCACGAGCATCACGATGCTGGGCGGAATCGGCCAGTTGTCGTATGCATTCTGAATGTAGTTTTTCACCGTATTTGCCTGTCCTCCACCTACCTGCGAGAGTGTTCTTACGAACACATGCCAGCCTTTGCGCCGGCGCCATTCGGCAAGTGGTTGAATATTAGCCTGCCAGGCGTCAGGAACTATGATCAGATAACCCACTGGCAAAGCCGGTGGACCATAAGAATAGAACGCTCCGGAATTCAGCACCACGCCATCCAGCCTGTTTCGGAACAAAGGCGAGTCGTACCTTTCCTGCAGGAAGCGCGTCCTGCCCAAGTCAGCGCCCTGCCAGCGCACGGTAACTCTCATGTTCCGGTAGTAGCGCAGAAGGCCGCTGACCGGGTCGTAACTGACCGGCATGATCTCAAGCAGAGCAAGCCGGTGTCCACGCATCTCACCTATGTCGGTAACGGCTACTCCCGGTTCAGGAGCAAAACCGGCAGTTGAATAAGCCTTCGCATCAAAAGCAAACTGGGGAGCCGGGCCGCTCTTGGGCAATGGCGCCTGTCTGGGCAAGAGAGGCAGGGGCAAGATGATCTCTTCGGGTGCATCAAGCTCAACGTCTGTCGCCAGCACCGCACCGTGTGGAATCTCTATCAGACGACGGTAAATCGGTACCGTCGGCTTTCCAATCGCATCGCTTACTCCAGCTCCTTCGATCTCGGCAACAACAAAACTGCGTCCACCTGCCTCGGCATCAGCGATGCGGACATCCGGTAACGCTACCTGCAATACCAACCCGTTGTTGTCCGAATTCAGAACAGAAACGGGTTCGGCCGCAGAAACTGCGCATATCAGCATTGTCGTACTCACAATTGTATAGACCATCAGCCCTCCCGGCATCTTGTCTTCAGACACACTTCATGGAGAGAGGTAGCATCTCTCTGCCCTACCTCAGCCTTCTGCTCTCTCTAGAAATAATTATACCCTGTCCATGTGCAGGGTCAAACTGACCAAGAAATGTCAGACTCGTTGCCGGACAGTCAGTAAGTAGTATGACCCAAGAGCAGGTAGCATATTAACGCACGGATCAATAACCTCCTGAAAGTCAAACGAATAGGCAGAGTCGACCTGATGCCGCCAGACAGTCCCCGGGACTGTCTCCCCCACGGTTCCGGTCACAGCTGTATACGGTAGCAGACAGAGAGTAACGCTCAACTCCGCTCCTCCAAACCGTGAATTTGAGAAAGCCCGGGCAACCACGCCCCCAGTCCTCAAGCCGCGTCTTTGCCAACCAGTGCCGGTCACAGCGTCAGCTGCCGTTGAAGCCAAGGCAGTCCCAGCAGGCATGCCCGTCGGACAATTCCCACCTTGAACCAAGGCAAGCCAAACTTACTTCAAGACCAGCAGAACAGCACCCAGCGGCGGTCGCAGCGATTCCTGAAACAATAGTGATGTCCGGACCCAGCCTCTCACTGTCGTTGAGCCCGCGTTCGGAGTATCCGCATGAGTTCAGAACCAGCTGTCCGGTTGAAAACCAGTCTTCCCCCTGGCATCAACCGCTCCAATGTCTCCGGCTCTTCGTTCAGCAGAGGAATCAGCACATCCATCATCTGCTGCTTGACGGCATCCCGGCTCTCAGGCTCAAGCTCCAGCACCGCCTCTTCGATTCTGCCGAGTCTCGTTCTAAACACCGCCCGATACCTGAGTTCTTCCATCCCGGCAAAACGGAGCCAGTCATTGGTTTCAACAAGGTCTGCCCAGACCGTATCCGCACTTACCTTGGAACTCGTCATCCTGAGTCGGGATTTCACCGTGAATGCGTACTCTGCCAGATCGCGCAGTCCCGAACGCCCCTGTATGACCGCTCCCAAACCTCGAATCTCAACTATGGCATCATCAGAGAAGAGACCGACCACCGCATTCACTCTCTTTGTGCCAAATCGGTCTGCAAACTCACGCACAACCGACAGACCGGATCCGAGTGCGCCATCAGCGGCTGGCTGACGGGCAACACCAAACCAGCAGCCCGCCAGAATAACAAGCAACAATCCAGCTAGCTGTCTCATTACTCTGTCTACACCGTCTGCACCTCAAGTCAAGCGATTCCACCGCCACAGTCCACGCCCTGCCGTTGACTCACCTAGACACCTGACTATACTGCCACGATGGTAGACTTCCCGGCGGAGTGGCGGTGATAATCCGTGCCCGTGCGCCCCTGCGCATCAGTTTTGCGGGTGGCGGGACCGACGTCGCCCCGTATTTTGAAGAACATTCCGGTGCTGTGCTTTCCGCTACAATCAGCCGTTACGCCTATGCTACGCTGCAACCACGTTCCGACTCCGGCATCTCGGTGTCCAGTCTGGACTATGACCTGACCATCAACTTCGACATCAACGACCCGCTGGTCTACGATGGTCAGCTCGACCTTGCCAAAGGCGTGATCCGGCACTTCCGTAACCACGGTCTTCTGCAGTGCGGAGCCGACATCCATCTGCACAACGACGCTCCACCCGGTTCAGGACTCGGTTCGAGCTCAGCCCTGACCGTAGCCCTGATTCAGGCAATCGCCGAGCATATCCGCCTGCCGGTCGATTCCTACGAGACGGCCGAACTTGCCTACCAGATCGAAAGAAAGGAAGTGGGCATCAAAGGCGGCAAGCAGGACCAGTACGCCTGCACGTTCGGCGGAATAAACTTTATCGAGTTTCACCGCAATTCCACGGTGGTCAACCCGTTGCGCGTAAAACCCGAAACTGTCGCCGAGCTCGAATACTCGCTCGTATTCGCCTATGTCGGCGGCGTTCATTTTTCGGCTCACATCATTGACAACCAGATGTCGCGCTACTCAGAAGGAAAACCGGACGCAGTCAGCGCATTCCACCAGCTCAAACAGCTCGCCTATGATGCGAAACAGGCACTGCTCCTCGGTCGGCTCGGTACTTTTGGCGAGCTTCTTGACTCTGCCTGGCAGGCGAAACGCCAGCTTACCGATGAAATATCGAATCCCCGCATCGACGAGATATACGACTCCGCACGCAGAGCCGGTGCTCTCGGCGGCAAACTCTCCGGGGCTGGCGGTGGCGGCTTCATGTTCTTTTTCTGCGAGCCCACCCGCCGCTTTGCAGTGCAGGACGCATTGAGAAAGCACGGCGCCGAGATAGTTCAGTTCTCTTTCACCAGCAAGGGAGTTCAGGCGTGGACAGCCGCACGATAGAACAGGTTATCAACACCTCATTCACCCGGCTCCTAGAGCTTCTCACCGAGAGTCACGCCGGGCTGACGCCATCAATCGCAGCAGCAGCCCGAATGATTATTCAGGTACTCCGTCGAGGAAGGAAGGTGCTCCTCTGTGGCAACGGCGGCTCGGCTGCGGACTGTCAGCACTTTGCTGCAGAGCTTGTTGGCAGATTTCAACTGACCAGAGAAGCTCTGCCTGCAATCAGCCTCACCACCGATACCTCCATAATCACCGCTCTTGGCAACGATGTTGCATTCGATCAGATCTTCAGCCGTCAGATTCAGGCGCTTGGCAGACCAGGCGATGTTCTAGTCTGCATCAGTACCAGCGGCGCATCCCGCAACATCATCGCCGCCGCACGCTCCGCCAGAAAGATTGGTTTGAAGACAATCGCTCTTGTCGGCAGCAACAGACGCCACCTTCAAGCCCTGTCAGACATTACCATCTCTGTCCCATCATCAGAGACTCCGAGAATTCAGGAAGCCCACGCGCTAATTCTGCACATGCTCTGTGACATCATCGAAAAATCCCTTTCGCACTAGGTGCAGGCAGTAATTCTCTGTGGCGGGCTCGGCACGCGTCTGGGTGAACTCACCCAACAGACACCGAAACCGCTTCTGCCGGTCGCCGGTCGTCCGTTTCTCGAGTGGCTCGTAACGAACATCCGGCGCTTCGGGTTTGAATCCATTCTTCTCCTTGCCGGCCACCTCGGCTCCAGCATTGCCGAATTCGGCCGTCAGCGTGACTGTGAGTGCATACTGGAGCCCCAGCCGCTGGGCACCGCTGGCGCACTTCGAAACGCCAGGGAGTCGCTTGCTTCTGAATTCCTTCTCCTGAACGGCGATACCCTCTTTGACTTCAACTACCTTGACCTGATGATTCGCACTCCGTCGGCTTCTCTTGGCAGCATCGCTCTTCTTCAAACAGACGATCCGTCCAGGTATGGTTCGGTAATTCTGAATGAATACCGGATCATCAGTTTCGCCGAAAAGAACGCCAGCGGTTCCGGACTCATCAACGGCGGTGTCTACTTCCTGCGCCGTCAGGTCGCCGACCTTCTGCCGGAGAAAGGCTCTCTCGAACAGGACGTACTGCCATCCCTGACTGATGGCCGCCTTACCGGCTTTGAGTATCAGGGATTCTTCATCGACATCGGCGTACCCGCTGAATACGAGCGTGCGCAGGGGTCGGTTCCCAGACACTTCTGTCGACCAGCAGCATTCTTTGACAGGGACGGCACTTTAAACGAAGATTCCGGCTACGTTCACACTCCGGAGGAGTTCTGCTGGCTCGCCGGTGCCAAGGAAGCGATCAAGGCCGTAAACGACGCGGGCTATCTGGCGATAGTCGTATCCAACCAGGCAGGTATCGCAAGGGGCTACTACACTAAACAGGAGGTACATGACCTCCATCGCTGGATGAATCTCGAGCTGCGACGTGTCGGCGCCCATATCGACGCTTTCTATTTCTGTCCGCACCATCCTGATGCCGGCACAGGACAGTACAGGATCGCCTGCAAGTGCCGCAAGCCCGAACCGGGAATGATCCTGCAGGCAGCTCGGGAATGGAACATCGACCTTGAGCAGAGCATCGCCATCGGTGACCACGAGACCGACATCACTGCATTTCACCACGCCGGCGTAAAGAGGATAGCCAGCTCTCTCGCTGAGGTTGCTGAGTACTGTTCCAAGCATCCCCATATTCCCGCTTTGAAGAATTGACCCTGATGATCCGCGGGGTAGGATTGAATCAGTCAAAGGAGTTGTGATGAGACACGTTTTGCTGTTCCTGACAATACTGATAAGCACCACGCATGCCATGCCGCCGGGCCCCTACAACAGCGGTCCGGAACCCAGCTTTCCGGAAGGCGTCGAGGTCGCCGGTCCGAACAAGCTGTACGGGTTTGACT